>NZ_JAFBEP010000016.1 GCF_016908775.1 Defluviitalea raffinosedens
ATACTTTTGCCCTTTTGCCATTGTAGACACTTCCTTCCCTTTTTATATTTTAAGGTGTTCGGCTTTTTGTGTCTACACTAATATACTAACACCACTACACCGGGAAGTACAGGCGTACCAGATTCTATTGCACCTTATTGCAAAAGCCACAATGCAGTATTGCTTGCGAACCATGGTGCTTTATCATGGGGAAAAGATGTATTTGAAGCATATCATAGACTGGAGTCTTTAGAATATTATGCGACAGTACTGATGTATACAGGAAACATTATTGGGAAGGCAAATGAATTAAGCTGCAGTCAAGTAAGTGAGCTCATTTCCATAAGAGAAAAGCTGGGAATTAAAACAGGAGGAATTCCACCTTGCTCAACAATTGTAACGAATGACAAAGACGTAGTATCGTCTTCAAATACGGAAGATCTGAAAGTAAAGAGCAATTCAAAACCCAATTATCCTACATATATTGACTCCAATTCCGGCTGTGAAATTTCGATCAGGCCTAAACCACAATCCAAAGAAGAAGTTATGGAAGAGCTTATAAACAAGATCACTGCTAAGGTTTTAGAAAGTTTAAAGGGGTGACAACATGGAAATCCAACAAAAAGATATAGAACTTATTGTTCAGCAAGTTCTAAAAAATGTTTTAGCGCATCAACCGGTGCAGGAAGAACCGGAGATTAAAACTTATCAGCCGACAAAGACACCAGCAATGGTTTCATCTCCATCATCGCAAGTTTGGTCAAAAGGTGAATATGGTGTATTTGATCGAATAGAAGATGCTATAGATGCAGCTTATGAAGCACAAAAAATCTATATTAAAAACTTTCAATTAAAAGACAGAGAACGTCTTATTTCTAAAATAAGGGAAGTTGCCAAAGCCAATGTTGAAACCCTTGCAAAAATGACCAGAGAAGAAACCAATATAGGACGCTATGAGGATAAAGTGTTAAAAAACCTTCTTGTTATTGAAAAAACCCCAGGAACAGAGTGCCTAGAGACAAAGGCTGTTTCCGGAGATGACGGCTTAACAATCATAGAGCAGGCGCCTTTTGGTTTGATCGGAGCGATCACTCCTGTTACCAATCCAACAGAGACAATTATTAATAATGTTATTTCCATGATTGCAGGAGGGAATACGGTTGTCTTTAATGTGCACCCTTCAGCGAAAAAGAGTTGTGCTTTCTGCTTACAAATGATTAACAAGGCAATTGAAGAAGCAGGGGGCCCCAGTAATCTGGCAACGATGGTCAAAGAACCTACTATGGATACAGTCAAAGCTTTGTGTGAAAGTGAAAAAGTAAGATTGCTGGTAGGGACTGGGGGAACCCAGATGGTAAAAGCACTTCTTAAATCAGGGAAAAAAGTAATCGGGGCAGGAGCAGGAAATCCTCCGGTGATTGTAGATGCCACAGCGGATATTCAACATGCAGCTAAAGAGATTTACAAAGGTGCTTCTTTTGATAATAATTTGCTGTGTTTAGCTGAAAAAGAAGTATTTGTAGATGAAACAGTAGCTTCTGACTTAATCTATTACATGATCAAAGAAGGGGCATTCCTTTTGAATCATGAGCAATTACAAAAGATTATGGATCTGGTACTCACCCATGAAGACACACCAAAAGGAAGAGTATATCATGTCAACAAGAAGTGGGTGGGACAGGATGCAGGCAAAATGCTTGAAGCTATAGGGTTACAAGATAAGGCACATATAAGATTGCTGATCTGTGAGGTAGAGCATGACCATCCTTTTGTCATGCTGGAACAACTCATGCCTGTACTGCCTATTGTTAAATTTAAGACCCTGGATGAAGGTATAGAATATGCGTTATTGGCAGAGCACGGGAATAGACATACAGCGTCTATGTTTTCAAAGAATGTAGACAATCTTACAAAGTTTGCAAGAGCAGTTCAGACAACAATTTTTGTAAAGAATGCATGTACTCTTGCAGGAGTTGGCTTTGGAGGAGAAGGTCATACGACGATGACGATTGCAGGGCCAACCGGTGAGGGTATTACCAATGCAGTATCATTTACAAGACAAAGGAGATGTGTTCTGGCAGAAGGCGGCTTTAGAATCATATAGTAAGGAGGTATGTGTATGGCAATAGGTTTTTTAGAAGTAGCAGGGTATGCAGTTGCCTTATATGCGATGAATAAAGCGTGTAAAGCGGTCGATATCGAAATTCTGGGGATTGACACGATCAATTCAAAGGATTCCAGTGCCCATATACCTCTTACGGTTCAGGTAAAGTTTCAGGGAAGTATTTCTGATGTAAAGATTGCAGCAGAGGTAGCCAGAGAAGCTGCACTGCAATTTAATAACGAAAAAGAAGTGATTACCAGTGTTATAGAAAACCCTTATGAAGGGACGAAAAAACTGGCAAAAATTTCGAAGGTAAAATTTTAATAGGAGGTTGATCATATGTCAGCAATAGGATTAATTGAAACAAGAGGATTAACAGCATCTATTGAAGCAGCAGATGCTATGCTTAAGGCGGCGGGAGTTGAATTGGTAGGAACAGAAAAAATAGGTTCAGGATTGGTTACAGTTATAGTAAAAGGTGAAGTAGGTGCAGTTAAAGCTGCTGTAGAAGCAGGAGAAGCTGCGGCAGCAAGGCTTGGAGAACTAGTAGCAGTTCACGTAATTGCAAGACCACATGATGATGTTGCTAAAATTCTTCCAAATTTAAAGTAAGAGTTGAAGTCTATGGCTAAATATAATTTTAGTGCAATAGGGATAGTCGAGATCAGCTTTTATGTCAATGCACTTACTGTATTGGATGAAATGTTAAAAACTGCAGAAGTACATCTCATACATTGGGAAAAAAAACTTGGTGGAAGATTGGTAACCATAATCGTTGGAGGCGATACTTCTGCGGTTCAATCTGCTATTGATGTAGCAAAATCCATGGGGCAAGTGGTAGGAGAAAAAAATATTAAAGTAGCAATTACGATTCCAAGCCCTCATCCAGAAATAATTAAACTTATTTATAAAGAGAGAGAAAAAAGATACGGGGAAAATCAAGGTGAAATAAAACAAGAGGAAGAAGAACGACAAAATTGCTTACAAGAAAATAATGATAAAGCAATAGAGACAGAAGTAAGACAGAAAAGAATGGATCAAGAAAAAGAATCGAATGTTGAAACAATAGAAGAAAAACCCAAAAAGAGATCAAGGAGGAAAAAAGATGAAGGCAATAGGAATGATCGAAACTAGAGGATTTGTGGCGGCAATTGAAGCGGGAGATGCTATGTTAAAGGCAGCAGAAGTAAAATTAATTGGAACAGAAAAAATAGGTTCAGGCTTGGTAACTGTTATTGTTCAGGGAGATGTTGGAGCAGTTAAAGCTGCAACAGAAAGTGGTGCAGAAGCAGCGTCAAGACTTGGAGAAGTAGTGGCTGTTCATGTTATTCCAAGACCACATTCAGATGTTTCAAATATTTTATTACCTTCCGCAGAGTAGTAATTAAATAAAACTTAATTACCAAGATATCTGAGGTGCTCTAAATGGATCAGGAGAAATTAATAGAGTATATAACAGAGTTAGTAATAGAAGAAGTTAAAAAAATAAGCAGCAATGCCTATATTGTTCCGGTAGGAATATCAGCACGACATGTCCATTTATCACAGGAGCATTTAGAAATATTATTTGGGAAAGGATATCAACTTACTCATTATAAAGATTTAAGTCAACCTGGACAATTTGCAGCTCATGAAAAAGTAGAAGTGATCGGACCTAAAGGAAGTATTAAAAATGTACGAATCTTAGGTCCGATTCGTTCTAATACCCAGGTAGAAGTAGCTCTTTCAGATGCGAGAAAGTTAGGAATCAATGCCCCAGTACGAAGTTCCGGTGATATAAAAGGGACTCCCGGTGTTATTTTAAGGGGCCCTGCAGGACAAGTTGAAATTCCTTGTGGTGTCATTATAGCGGAAAGACATCTGCATATGTCAGAAGAAGAAGCCAGGCGATTTAACCTTAAAGATAAGGATATTGTAACTGCTGTCGTCGAAGGGTCTAAGGGCGGTAAAATGAGCAATATTGTGGTAAGAGTAAATAAGGATTACAGACTTGATTTACATATTGATACGGATGATGCCAATGCTTTTAATTTAACTCAGGGACAATATCTGAAATTAGAAAAATGTGAGTGATTTTTAGGGGTGAAACGATGATTATAGGCAAGGTAGTCGGGAATGTTTTTTCTACAAGAAAGTGCCAAAGCCTAGTAGGCTACAAGTTATTGGTAATCAAACCTCTGTTTGGGAATAAAGACGATTTCTTTGTTGCAGCAGATACCTTAGGTGCCGGAATTGGGGAGTGTGTTCTGGTAACCACGGACAATACCACCCAATATGCCTTAGACAGGCAGGCACCTATAGATGCAATTGTTGTGGGTATTATTGATGAAGAACCTCAACTGGAAGGGTAGGACGATCACTATGAATGAAAAAGTAAAGATAAAATTGAAGGTCCTGGCAGTCAATGATCCAGCAGTAGATGTATACATTGATAAAAATTACAAAGTGGTAGAAAATTATGACGATGATACAGTAGATATTCAATTTGACATTGTACCATGGGATAGTTACTTTCCCACAATGTTGAAGGTATTTAATGGTGAAACTTCTTATGACATTATTATGGTGGCTGGGCATCTTTGGCTTGCAGACTTTGTTACAAAGCAATATCTGGAGCCAATGGACTATGAGTTTGAAGATATACTTCCAGTCATTGCTCAGGAGATGCAGTATCAAGGGAAGACATATCTTTCACCCTCCTTTTGTGATGGACATGTAATTGTCTATAGAAAAAGTACTATAGAAAAAGTTTTAGGAAAACCATTAGATCCAGTAATTACAGTAGATCAATTTATAGAAGTAGCTAAGAAATTGAAAGAGAATGGAATAGATTCTCCGATTGCTCTTAAAGCCCATCAGTCAGAGATATTAACAGATGCTCTGCCTTATTTAAGAAGTACGGGATTAGATCTTTATGAAATAAAGGATAATAAGGTAGTTTGCAATATTAAAAAAATGGAAGAAGGGCTTAATAAATACTTAAGCTTAAAATCCTATGCACCTGATGATACTTATACTTTTGGCAACAACGAAATAAAAGAAGTTTTGGCCCATAATAAAGTAGCAATGGCAGTAACATGGTCAGGTCAATTAGGAGTAGTAACAAAGGAATGTGATGATTTAGAGGATTTAGGATTCTCTACTTTTGATACAGCATGGAATGTAACCTGGTCTTTTGCAATTACAAAGAACAGTCAGAATAAAGAAAAAGCTAAGGCATTTTTGGCTTATCTGCGTTCAAAAGAAGTAGATCGTTTAGTAGGGGCATATTGCGGGGCACCTGTAAGAAAAAATAGTTATATTGAAGGAATGAATAAATATCCCTGGTATAAAGTTCAGCTTGAAATGATAGAAAATCAAGCTACTCCACTTATAGATTTGCTTCAGGCAGGAGACAAGAACAATGTTTTGTATGAAGAAATTTATAATGTTTTTACCGGTCAAAAGGAAGTAAGAGAAGCACTTAAAGATGCGGAGTCAAGAATAGAAGCTGTCGATGAAAGGAGAACTTTATGAAAGTCATAATAATCGGTGGAGTTGCTGCTGGAATGTCTGCAGCTTCTAAAATAAAAAGGGTAGATAAAAACGCTGAAGTTATTGTTTATGAAAAGGGCGATTTTTTGTCCTATGGTGCATGTGGTCTACCTTATTATGTTGGTGGATTCAACGATGACTATACTAAGATGATCGCAAGAACAAAAGAGCAATTTGAAAGTATAGGAATTCATGCGCACACCAATCATGAAGTGATCAAGGTTGTGCCAGGAGAAAAAAAAGTTCTTGTAAGAAATCATATTACAGGCGATATTTTTATAGATACTTATGACAAGTTAATGATTGCCACAGGGGCGAAAGCGGTTAAACCACCGATTGAAGGAATTCATTTAAAGGGGGTTTATCAGCTTAAGACATTAGAAGATGGTATTTGGCTTAAGAAGGCAGCACAGGATGAAAGTATAAAGAAAGTAGTAATCGTTGGCGGAGGATATATAGGGATTGAAACTGCAGACGCATTTTTAAATCTTGGCAAAGAAGTAACGATTATCGAATTTGCCAATAGAATTCTGATGCCTTTTGATGAAGAAATAGTAAAGATTGCATTAGAAGAATTAATGCATCATGGAGTAAATATTAGAACGGGCGAAAAGGTTGTTGGATTAAAAGGAACAGATCGTGTCAGAACCGTCGTTACCGATCAAGGTGAGTATGAAGCAGATCTTGTAGTTTTATCCATAGGTGTTAGGCCGGCCACAGATTTTCTACGGGATACAGGAATTAATATGGCACCTAATGGGGCCATTATAGTGGACAGGGAAATGAGAACTTCCCTTCCTGATGTATGGGCTGCCGGGGACTGTGCTTTGGTTTATCATAAACAGTTCAAAGATAATGTATATTTACCGCTTGGTACAGTGGCCAATAAATGTGGTAGAATTGCTGGAGCAAATATTTTAGGCGCCCACCAGAAGTTTACAGGAGCCCTAGGCTCAACAGCAATTAAAGTATGCAATATCGAAATGGGAAGAACTGGATTTTCGGAAAATGACGCCAAAAAACTGGGAATGAATTATAAAACCGTCATTGTCAATGCCTATGACCATCCGGGCTACTATCCAGGACAAACACCGATTACAATCAAACTGATTTATGAGACAGGCACTAAAAAACTTTTGGGTGCTCAGGCTGCAGGGCAAAAAGGAGCAGTTTTACGTATCGACAGTTTTGCCATAGCGATTCATAATCAAATGACTACGGATGAATTAGGGATGCTGGACTTAGTCTATGCACCACCTTTTGCAGGGGTATGGGATCCTATCCACATTGCTTGTAATGCTGCAAAATAGTGTATTTTCACAGTTGTAAAGAGCATTTTGTCTTTTTACAAGTAAGAGGAAGAGGGATATAAATGAGCAAATTGATGACAATTAAAGATGCAGTAAATCTGATTAAAGACGGAGATATCTTGGGGATTGGCGGAAATGTCCTGCACAGAGCACCCATGGCATTAGTAAGAGAGATCATAAGAGCACAGAAGAAGCATCTTAAGATCGTTAAAACTGCAGGAGCCATGGATATAGATATGCTTTGTTTAGGAGAATGTGTTGACAGTGTAGATGCAGGCTTTGTGAGCTACGAAAGTGAGTTTGCTCTGGCAAACCATTACAGAAAAGCGGTTCAAAATGGAATCGTTAAGGCCAATGAACATGCCTGTTATACAGTCATTTCCGCTTTGAGGGCATCATCCTATGGGATCCCTTTTATGCCGGTAAGAGGCTTGGTTGCCGGAGATCTTATAGAAGTTAATGATTATTTTACAAGGATCAATAATCCTTTTGGGGATGAAAAAGTAACAGTAGTAAAAGCGATTACCCCAGATGTTGCAATCATTCATGCCCAGGAAGCAGATGAAGAAGGGAATGTAAGAATACTGGGACCGCAATTTGAGGATATATTGCTTGCCAAAGCATCTAAAAAAGTGATTGCATCGGTAGAAAGAATTGTGCCTGGTTCAAAGTTTGCCCAGCCAGGGGAAAATGCGGATATTCCATATTTCCTTGTGTCCGGGATTGTACATATCCCACAGGGAGCAAGTCCCTGTTCCTGTCATGGCTGTTATGATATAGACAGAAACTCTATAAAAGCGTTTAAAGACCTAACAGACAAATCTAAGCTGGCAGACTATCTATTTTCTTATGAAAGCAAAGACAGGGGGCATTACAATGGATAATATTCGTGCATGTGATATTATGGTTTGTGCCATGGCAAGAGAAATAAAAAATCATAACACAGTATTCCATGGAGTCTCTTCTCATATGCCTATGATTGCCATTCTTCTTGCTAAAGCCCTTCATGCTCCTCAGGCAGTACATCTTAATATTCCCGGCGGCGTAAATCCTGAAATGAAAGAATTGCAAAAGTATACCAGTGCAGGCAGTGCACTGATGACAAAGTCAAAAACATATCTTCCGTTGGCAGAGGTTTTTGATCTTTCCATGAGAGGTGGACTGGATATCGCATTTTTAAGTGGTATTCAGTTTGATAACAGAGGAAATGTCAATGCATCAGTGATAGGAGACTACAATAAACCTAAGGTGAGGATGCCAGGGGGAGCAGGTAGTGCTGTACTGATCCCAACTGCAAAAAGGGCCATCATCTGGAGAACGAAACATGACAGACGCACTTTTGTGGAAAAAGTGGATTTTGTGACAACGAGAGGGAATGTAGATAAGATCATCACACCTTTATGCATATTTAAAATGTACAAAGGAGAACTGATCCTGGAAAGTATTCATCCAACATCCAGTATAGAAGAAGTTGCGGAAAATACAGGTTTTCCGATCCGATATATAGAAATCAAAACCACACCTCTTCCAACTGAAGAAGAACTAAGGTTATTGAATATTATAGATCCCCAGGACTACAGAAACATTGAATTTGCATAAAAATGAGGTGGTTAGATGGGACAAGTGCATAGAGTAAATATGGTCAAAACGAATTTTTTTGGTTCAGGATCCATCAATCAGTTGCCGGAAGAAGTAAAAAAAAGAGGTTACAAAAGAGCGCTTCTTATAACTGATCAATTTTTATATGAAAATTCCATAGCACAACAGGTATGTGACAAATTAAAAGAGGTAAATATTCATAGTTATATTTTTTACAAAGTAGAGCCAAATCCAACAGTAGAGTTAGTAGATCAATGTTTAGCTGTCGCTAAGGAGGTTAATCCTGATTTTTTAATTGCCCTTGGAGGTGGCTCTCCCATTGATACTTGTAAAGCAGTCAGTATTTTATTCACCAATGGAGGAAATATCGTTGAATATGAAGGGGTTAATAAATCCCGTCAAAAGGGATTACCTATTGTAGCCATCAACACGACAGCGGGAACAGGCTCAGAAGTTACAAGTTTTTATGTGATTACAGATAAAAAAAGAAATTCAAAGATGGTTATGGTAGATACGAACTGTATGGTGGATATAGCAATAAATGATGCAGATTTTATGGTATCCATGCCAAAATCCTTAACAGCTGCAACAGGAATGGATGCTATGACCCATGCCATAGAAGCGGTGTTATCAAAAGAAGCAACCCCTTTCACAGATAAAGATGCCCTTTGGGCAATTACTACGATTTATAAATATTTGCCAAAAGCAGTTCAGGACGGCAGTAATTTGGAAGTCAGAGAAATGATGGCGTATGCAGCTTATACGGCAGGAATTGCTTTTTCTAATTCAGGTCTTGGAATGGTGCATGCAATGGCCCATTCTCTGGGCGGATTCTATAATCTTCCTCATGGAGTATGTAATGCAGTTTTACTGCCTTATGTGATGAAATTTAACGGCAAAGATCCAGGAGCCCAGGAGCCTTTTAGAAAAATAGCAAATGCTTTAGGTATAAAAGGCATGGATTGGGGAGGAGCCCAACGGGCAGTAAATGAAAGTATAAAAGAAATTCAGAAACTGAGCAGAACTGTGGGTATTCCTCAAAAATTAAGAGATCTCCAAAGAGTAGATCCAAAAGACTTCCCTGTTTTGGCAGAATTGGCTCTAAATGATACCTGTATGCCAAGCAACAGAATAACGCCTACGCTTGAGCAAGTCATAGAAGTATATAAGGAAGCATATTAAGTTCATAAGAGTTCCAACTTTATATAGAAAGTGATAAAAAACAAGTCGGTTAGGGGAGACCGACTTGTTTTTTATGTATTGTATATAAATAGGGAGGTAGTTGTAGCATTGTCAAATTAAATACTGATTATACATCCCTATATAAAAAATTCCAATAAATATACTAAAATGATTGAACTTACGGCTACTGTCATCAGCCCTTTTTCGAAATAAGCCAGAATAAGCGCAATAACAAGTCCGGCAGCTGCTGAATAGATATGGCTGGTGGAATACAGAATATCTGGAAAAGTCATAGCCCCCAATACAGCAAAAGGAACATAGAATAAAAACGAACGAATAAATTTTGACTGTAATTTTCTTTTAAATACTGCAATGGGTAAAACCCTTGGGATATACGTTACAATTGCCATAATGACCACGGCAGTAAAAGCATAGCTCATGACTAGACCTCCTCTTTTGGGAAGAATATGGCGCCGACGGTTGAAGCCACAATGGTTGCAGCGATGATTCTAAAACCATCGGATATTTGACTGATGTAAGGGATCCATTTAAGGCACGAACTGATTAAGATGCCAGTGAGTACAACCATAAGAGCCGCCCTTGATTTTTTAGCCGTGGGAACCACTAAAGCTATGAACATGGCATATAGCGCGACCCCCATGGCGCTTTGAAGCTGTTCCGGAAGAATGGAGCATGCTATGGCTCCAACAGCAGTACCTAAAACCCATCCTAAAAATGGTCCGACAATCAGCCCCGACATAAACGGAAAAGTAAGTTCTTTTTCTTCCAGCGAGGCGACAGCAAAGGTCTCATCTGTGATGCCAAAAGCAATTATGCATCTTTGCAGCAGGGACATGCAGGGGGTAATTCTTTGAGATAAAGACAGAGACATCAGCATATATCTGATGTTTATAATAAAGGTCGTTAAACCAATTTCAAATAAAGAAGCATTGGAAATAATTAAAGAAGTTCCTGCAAACTGTCCGGCGGAAGTCAGGTTTGATAAAGAAATAAAAATAGCCAGCCATACGGGGATACCTCCGTTAACAGCCATTAATCCAAAGGTAAAGGACACAGGAAAATATCCGAGGGCAATAGGAATACCCAGTTTGAATCCACGGGAAAAGTCATTGACCTGTTTGCTTTTATATTTTAAAGGCTGATCGATTTGACAGAACTGTTCTGCTGAATCCATTTCTTTACCTCTTTTCTTTAAGTTTCTAATGATTTATTATAGCTTATAAAACTCAATAGTCAATCACAGATTCATCCTAAAAAGTGTAACATTTATCACAGATTTTTATTTAATAACTGATATAATGTAATTATTAAAGAACTTAAAGAGGAGGTTTTGTAATGATTAGAAAGATTATAAGCATAGATGAAGAAAAATGTAATGGCTGCGGATTATGTGTCAATGCCTGCCATGAAGGGGCTATTGAATTGGTAGATGGCAAAGCAAAGCTGATTTCTGATGAATATTGTGACGGATTCGGAGATTGTCTGCCCCAATGTCCTACCAATGCCATTACAATTATTGAGAGAGAAAGTAAACCCTATGATGAAGAACTGGTAAAGCAAAAAATGGAGGAAAAGAAAGCTAAAGTTAGCCCTAACCCCATGCCTTGTGGTTGTCCGGGTACAATGGCCAAGACCATTGAAAGGAAACAACTTTCAGTTAACAAAAAAGTTGAAGTTAAAGATGAAGTTCAGGTTAAACCTCAATCTGAATTAATGCAATGGCCAGTGCAATTAAAGTTAATTAATCCGGATGCAGCTTATTTGGATCATCCTCATTTGCTCATTGCAGCAGACTGTACAGCTTATGCCTATGCGAATTTTCATCAGGACTTTATCAAAGACCATATTACAATGATTGGCTGTCCTAAATTGGATGACAACGAGTATTATACACAAAAACTTACAGAGATCTTTGGTAAGCATCAGCCTAAAAGCATTACAGTCGTAAGAATGGAAGTGCCTTGCTGCGGAGGAATTGTCGCTGCTGTCAAAAAGGCTATGCTGCAATCTGAAACTATAGTAAACTACAGAGAAATTATAATTACCACAAACGGCGAAATAAAAGAATAATAAGTTCTAAGATGAATACTTCCGGGACAGAACCTTTCATTTTTATGAAATGGTTTATCAGGGAGTATTTTTTATATCATATGAGTGATTAAGTATAGTAAAAAGTGGCATAATAATAATAAGTTCGTTGAAACTGCCTATAAATTATGTTAGTATGGAATACGATAAATAAATATTATATTAATGATAGAAGTAATATAATATAATGATTTTAAGGAGGGAAGGTATTTATGGAGATGGAATTTAGTAATTTTATTCATGATATTATTGAAAAAGACTTAGAAGAAGGAGTATACGACAGAGTACATACTCGTTTTCCCCCGGAACCTAATGGATACTTACATATAGGGCATGCAAAAGCTATTTGGCTTGACTTTAGTACTGCCGAAAAATACAACGGCCTCTGTAACTTAAGATTTGATGATACGAATCCTACCAAAGAAGATATCGAATATGTTGAGTCCATTAAAGAAGATGTAAGATGGTTAGGCTTTGACTGGGAAGACCGACTTTACTATGCTTCTTCTTATTTTGATCAATTGTATGAGTTTGCGATTCAACTGATTAAGCAAGGCGATGCCTATGTGGATGATTTAAGTGCCGATGAAATCAGAGAATACAGAGGAACTTTAACGGAACCTGGGAAAGAAAGCCCTTATAGAAACCGTTCCGTAGAAGAAAACCTGGATCTGTTTATCAGGATGAAAAATGGAGAATTCCCTGATGGTTCAAGAGTGCTTCGGGCTAAAATAGATATGAGTTCTCCGAATCTTAATATGAGAGATCCTGTGCTCTATCGCATTGCCCATGTTCCTCATCATACCACCGGAGATAAGTGGTGTATTTATCCGATGTATGACTATGCACATCCTATATCCGATGCTCTTGAAGGGATTACCCATTCAATCTGTACATTGGAATTTGAAGACCACAGACCTTTATACAATTGGGTTATAGAGAAGATAGGCTTTAAGAATCCTCCTAAGCAAATAGAATTTGCAAGGCTGGAAGTTTCCAATATGGTAACCAGTAAGAGAAAGCTTCGTCAACTGGTAGAAGAAAACTTTGTTGACGGCTGGGATGACCCAAGAATGCCCACTATATCAGGGTTAAGAAGAAGAGGATATACTCCTGAAGCCTTAAAAGATTTCTGCCTTAAAACTGGTGTTGCAAAGAGTAAAAGTATTGTTGACATTGCATTTTTGGAACATTGCATTCGCGAAGATTTAAAACTGAAAGAACCCAGAGTAATGGCAGTATTGAATCCGCTTAAGGTAGTCATTACCAATTATCCTGAAGGACAAATTGAAATGATAGACATAGAAAATAATCCTGAAAATCCTGAAATGGGCACGAGAAAAGTACCTTTTTCCCGCGTACTTTATATTGAAAGGGACGACTTCATGGAAGATCCTCCTAAAAAGTTCTTCCGCCTGTCTCCCGGAAAAGAAGTAAGACTTAAGGGTGCTTATTTTATTAAATGCGAAGAAGTTATTAAAGATGAAAAGACCGGAGAAATCATCGAGCTTCACTGTACGTATGACCCGGCAACAAAAAGCGGAAGTGGCTTTGATGGCAGAAAGGTAAAAGGAACTCTCCATTGGGTTTCAGCGGATCATGGAATCAATGCGGAAGTAAGATTGTATGATTACTTATATATAGAAGATGAAGCCGGAGGAGAACCAAAACTCAATCCCAATTCTCTTGAAATTTTAAGCAATTGTATTATTGAGCCTTCCATAGCAGATGCAAAACCCGGAGATAAGTTCCAATTCTTGAGACATGGCTATTTCTGTGTGGATACAAAGTACACGACAAAAGAAAAATTAGTATTCAACCGTATAGTGTCTTTAAGAAGTTCCTGGAAGAATAACTAAACAGTTTCCCGTGAGGAAGCTGTTTTTTTATTGTATAGGAAATCCTTAAGGATTTATACAATAAAAAGCCTTCCGGGAAGGATGAAACTTGCGCACATTGAATTTTGTCGCCTTTGCCGACCGTGCCAGGAGAGGTTTCTTGGGCGAAATTCTTTCTTGTATAAATTTAGGCAAAACATTTAGGGAATGATTTCTTGAAAAGATTTTTTATAAAATTATTCTCTTTGGAAAAGAATATATCATTGAAAAGTTTTCTTTTTAAAAGTATAATACTGGTATAGAACACTATACAAATTAGTGAAAGGAGAGGTCATGATGAAATGCTTGTATAACGGAAAGATTATTTTAAAAGACCAGGTTATCACAGGAAAAGCAATCATTTTTGATGAGCGTATTTATGATATTGTAGATGAAAATGAAGTAAGTATGATGGATAATCTGGAAAAAATAGATGTTAAGGGCAAATACATCTCCCCGGGATTTATTGATATACACATTCATGGATTTGATGGATATGATACGATGGATGCCAGTGAAGAAGCTCTTAAGGCTATAAGCAAGGGCATAACAAGAAATGGGGTAACATCCTTTTTACCCACTACAATGACAATGTCTAAAGAAAGAATCATCAGTGCCTTGGAAGCTATACGCCAATTCAAAGAAAAAGGAAATGACGGAGCGGAAATTATAGGGGTCAATGTGGAAGGACCTTTTATTAATAAAAAATTTAAAGGAGCTCAGGATGAACAGTATATCATCCCTGCGGACTTTGAAATCATTAAGGAATATAAAGATTTGATTTCATTAATTACAGTAGCACCGGAAACAGAAGGGGCATTGGAATTTATTAAAAAAGTTAAAAGGGAAACCAATATTGTTCTTTCCATGGGGCATACAGCAGCCACTTATGAGGAAGCTAAAGAAGGCATTATCAGTGGTATTAGCCACGTTACCCATTTGTTTAATGCTATGACCGGGTTGCATCATCGCAATCCAGGTGTAGTAGGAGCTGCTTTAACCCATGATGTTACCTGTGAAGTGATCGCAGATACGATCCATATCCATTCTGGGTTATTTTCTATGATTCTTAAGACAAAAGGTATGGACAAAGTTGTATTGGTTACTGACTGTATGTCTGCCGGAGGAAAAGAAGAGGGAGAATATGATCTGGGAGGACAAAAAGTTTTTGTTAAGGACAAACAAGCGAGACTTGCAGACGGGACTCTGGCCGGAAGTGTTCTCAATCTGAAAGATGCTGTATATAATGTGAATCAACATACAGATTTTACGATTCATCAGTTGGTTTCTCTCATCACTATTAATCCTGCAAAAATCCTTGGAGTGGACAAAAGAAAAGGCAGCCTTGAAATAGGGAAGGATGCAGATATAACAGTATTTGATGAAAATATGAATATTTCTTTGACAATCGGAAGGGGAAAAATTTTATATGAAATTTAATTTAGGTAATATACGCATTTATGTTGAAGCAAATTATGAAGCAATGAGCAAGAAGGCGGCTTATATTTTATCCAGCCAAATTCGACTTGAGCCTCAAAGTGTGATCGGGCTTGCTACTGGGGGAACTCCTGTGGGCATGTACAAAGAGTTGGTTCGAATGCATAAAGAGGAGGATTTAGATTTTTCTGAAATCACTACTTTTAATTTAGATGAGTATTACCCAATTGCTAAAGATAATCCTCAAAGCTATTACTATTACATGATGGAAAATCTGTTCAATCATGTGAATATTGACTTGAGCCGAGTGCATATCCCCAATGGAATGGCACAAGATGTTGCTAAAGAGTGTGAAAACTATGAAACCATGATTAGAAATGCCGGAAGGATTTCTCTTCAGGTATTAGGTATTGGCCCCAACGGCCATATCGGATTTAATGAACCCGATGCCCAATTAGAACCCTATACCCATTTGGTTGATTTAGATGAAAAAACGATTGAAGCAAATTCGAGATATTTTAATTCCAGGGAAGAAGTCCCAAAACAAGCGTTAAGTATGGGCGTTAAAACCATTATGAGCGCAAAGAAGCTTATGCTTTTGGCCAGTGGACAAAATAAAGCAGAAATCATTAAAGAATCTATTATGGGAGGCATTACACCGGAGATTCCGGCATCATTTTTACAGCTTCACCCAAATGTAACGATCATACTGGACAAAGAGGCAGCTTCTGAAATTCTGCCATTATTATAGAAGGAACGGTTTTAACCGTTCCTTATTTATAGCCATTTTTTTCTTTTAAAAATAACATAAAGAATAAGGGTCAGAAGAAACATGATGCCAAGACTTAAGGGATATCCATATTTCCAATTCAGTTCCGGCATGTATTCAAAGTTCATTCCATATATTCCTGTAATTAGGGTCAGGGGAGCAAAAAAAAGAGCAAGTATCGTCAATCGGGTAACAATGTCATTGGTTTGAGAAGTAAGAACAGATTCGTACAAATATAAGAGCTGGTCTCCCATCTCTTTCAGACTGGATAAATAGTCATAAAGCTTATTCATTCTGATATCAATATTTTTAAAATATTTCAGATGATTGGGATTGATAAAGCCGTTTTCATTGACCAGAAATTGATCCCCGATATATAAAAGAGGTCGTAGGTATTTTTTTAACTGATTAATTTGCATTCTAATTTTGTTGATCTCAACGAACTGCTTTTTGTCGACATTCTTTATGATATCTAGCTCCAATCGCTGAAGCTTATCCTCTAAATGTTCTAAGGATGAAAAAAAATGACTAAGAATACGATCGAATATCCAGAAATAGATTCTGTTCAGTTCGTTGGCCGGGTTCTCCATCATGTTGATTTTTTGAGTAATATATTTTTCGATTTCATCAATAATTGTGCTTTTTGGTTGACCAACCAGGATAATATAATTAGAACCAATGTATAAATTGATTTCTTCAAAGAAAGTTTTGTCATCCAGAAAGTAAAAATAGTTTAAGCTTATAAAATCATAGTTTTCAAAGCTGTCAAAACGTATATTTTCATCAAAGGTTAAACATTCTTCGATCGTATTGGAATCGAAATGAAATATGGGTTGAAGCATTTGTATTTCTTTTGTTAAGCATAGAATAAAATAACTGTTGTCCTCATTGTACCAAGAGAGACTATCGGAAACATCTTTGAGAATTTTATTTTGAGTCAGATGATAGATATTCATTCCTTTCCTTCTTTCAAAAGTATTTTTAAAGGTTAAAAGGAAATTAGTAATAGTTTGACCTGCCGGAAAGGAAATTATTAATGTAGAAACTTGGATTTAAAAAGTTTAATTTATTGATATAATGTGGTGAAAAATCGTTTCTTTAAAATTCTTCCTCCAGGGAATATTCACTGCTTCAAAGGTGTGTTGAGAGACAAGAGGCTCTTTGATCCCTCCTTTGGAGACAAAGCCTGTAATGATAGCTGAATGCTGAATGCGATTTTGATTGTTTCTGTACTGTATGATATCTCCTTCTTCCAGTAAATCCGCGATAGAAGCATTGAAAAAATCATCTCCTTTTATGGACACGGTTTTTGCTTTAATCCCAAAGCCCTTTTCCTGTGTCACAGTACGAATGTACCAGTATAAAGAAGCTGCTACTGCCCAGCAGATCGAGGACTTACCATTTTGATACCACCAGGGATGGGTGGGATGATAATGATTTTTAGCTCCTCCAGCCCGAAGGCATTGCGAAACAAAATTGGTACAGTCATTTCCCTGGTAGTAAACATACTCAGGATTTGGATGATTGCCGTATCTTATAGCGTATTCTACGGCTTTTTTGCGGTTATATGGCTCACTCATAAAAAACCTGCCTCCATTTCATATTGACTTATAAATTAAAATATTATACAATTTAAAGATTGTTTACATAATAGAATATGTTTTGGATATGAGAAAAATGGAAGTTCCAAAAAGGTAAGCGGCTTTTATGAAGACAATTGGAATATGATTATTGTATGGTTTAAGTTTTTATAGTAGTATAATAATGTGTCCTGTCGACAATTGGAACTGGTTTTCGTATTATGTAAAATTATGTTTAAAATGTATTTTCTGTGTGGTATAATTGAAAGGGGTAGGGTAATGGAGCAGATATCGTTATTCAAGTTGATAATAGTCGGAGTTCCTGAAACTACTTTAAATTTATTGATTGGGTTAGTCTTATGTAGAGATAATGTGAAGAAAGATTGGAAAAGTTTTATATTCAAAATGGTTGCAAGTATTATTGTAATCTTAATTACGATTTATTTTGCAAGACGGGAATTTAAAAATGTTACATTGCTCGCAGGAACCATTACATTAATATATGTAATTATATTTAAAATAATATGGGAGATGAATTTTCGGCAAAGTATTCTGTCAGGTTGCAGTACTATGTTTCTTTTATGTTGCTTAGAAACTATAACATTACCTTTATATAATAAATTTTTACAATCAATGAGGTTTGCTGATATTTTTGATGCGAGCATATTGTTTTCACCATTCTTAAGATTATTACATATCATTTTCTTTTTGATATTGACAAAGTGGAATTTGCGAAATAATGAAGTGATTAGTGGTAAATGGAGTAAGCAAAATAAGCATTCTAAAATAGCAATGATTATCATTATTCTATCGATATTATGGTGCATGATATCTATGCTCAATTATATAGATTTGAATTATAGAATAGCACTGTTTAAGGAAGATACATCTTTTTTAGTAGGAAATATGAAAATATTTTTTTGGATGACTGTATGGTTTTTTGTATTTTTATTGGTCCTTCTTTATTATATTTTTAATTTTTTAGATACTCAAAAAATGTTTGATATATCCTTAGAAGAAATCCTTAGCACTGCAGGGGAAGAGTTGTCTAAGGAGGAGATCAAAGGATATATTGAAATTCTTCAGCAAAAGTATAACGAGAAGGGGGGGAAATAAAATGAGAAGAAGATTATTGGTTATTTTAGGAACAATTGCGACCTGCATGGCTGCTTTCACCGCTACAGCTGGTGCGTGTTCAATTTTTCATGGTGAAACTCAGGTTCCAGAAGCACTCCAAAAAGATTTATAAGAACCAAGATAACGGGGAGATTTCCTTCCCGTTATTCTCATGAAGGGGTGATACAATGAATGTATTAATCGCTCATCGCGTTTACAATATGCAAAGAGACTTGATTATTGAAAAAACAGAAGAATTATTATCCAGGATCACCTGCAGCCCGGACAGTAAAGAGTATCTGAAAACATTGATCGTAGAATTGGTTTCCGGGAATTTTTATTCGATGAAAAGAAACCAGCAATGGTCGGTGTATCAAATTTTAAAAATTCGCATACGGCAAAACGAAAGAACCATATTAAACCATGCCACCAGGGCAATAGAAGATATCCAGCTGGATACGAAGACAAGAAATTGCTTAAACAGTTTAGGCATTAGTGGTGAAATCAAAGTAGCCAAGTTTTTAAAGGCAGCGGCTAAAGAAGTTCAAAAGCAAGTGGAACAAGAAAAGAAGCAAAAAGGAACCTGGATTGGGTGAAAAAATGAGTATAATAGATCAAACGGCTGAAAGACTTGCAAAACAAGTAAAAAAGGCTTCACCACATGTGGATGAACAGATTGTTCAGTATTATTATACCCGAGCATTTAATCGCCTTATTTTCTACGTGATTTGCATACCTTTAATTATTATACTTCGTTTAAACATTTTTTCTTTTATCACTGTTTTATTAAGTTATTCTCTTTTGCGCAGATGCTTTGGCGGAGCCCATTTGGAAAGCGATATCGGGTGCTTAATATTAAGCGTGGTGACGATGACTGGAGGAACCTGGATATCGAGCTATATTAAGCCTTCTCTTATTTTAATTATTGCAGTATACATATTTACTTTTATTGTGGTACAATGGACTGGCCTGATCGATTCACCGAAAAAGAGAATTGTTAAATTACGGGCTGCTTTTATAAGACAAGGCTATTTTACCATAGCATTTTTAACTCTTATTACTTTTATATTATATTATTTTGATGAAACCAGAATGATGACAGGTTCCATAATTGTAGGGATAATGATAGAATTGGCCAGTTTAATTATAGGGAAAATCAGATACAGATAGGATGCAGATATATGAATATTTATAAACTCATTGAAGAACATGAAGAGGAATTAAAAAGCAATCTTGAAAGCAGAATGTCCATTATGCTCAACAGGCCAATCACCATTTCAGAGGATCAGTGGTATAAGATTCTTCAGGGTACTTTGGAAGATATTGAGTATAATATTATTTTTTTTAATAAAAATATCGATAAAGAATACGTCTTTGAAACCATGAAATCTTTCGTTGAACTTCATGTATTAAGAACATAGAACCGGTGAAGTGAGTGTAAACTTAACCGGTTATTTTATTGCCTTTTTTACACATAAGGTATGGTTTTTTTACACAAAATAATAAGAAAATGCATGTAGGAGAAGATAACATGGTAAAAGAGAAATCAAATTCTTATTGGATTGCTTCAACTAAGGAGACAAATTATCCTAAGCTTTCAGAAGATTTATCTGTGGATGTTGCCATTATTGGCGGCGGAATGGTTGGTATAAGCTGTGCCTATTATTTAAAAAATGAAGGGTTTAAGGTTGCCGTTATAGAAGCCAAAAGAATCGCTGAAGGGGTTACAGGAAATACGACGGCCAAAATTACAGCTCAGCATCATCTGATCTACGATTCGCTCATTAGAAAATTTGGAGAAGAGATCGCACAGCAATATGCCAGTGCCAATATATGGGCCATAGAAGAGATTGCCAAAATCATTGAACAAAATAATATAGACTGTGATTTTATACGTCAGCCGGCTTACATTTATACTCAATCTGAGGACTATATAAAACAGATTGAAGATGAGGTTAAGGCTGCGCAAAAATTAGGAATCAAGGCTTCATTTGATACTAGTCTCTCTCTGCCTTTTCCCATTAAGGGAGCTGTTCGATTCGATCACCAGGCCCAATTTCATCCAAGGAAATACCTCCTTCCCCTGGCAGAGAAGATTCCGGGAGAGGGAAGTTTCATCTTCGAGAATACGAGAATGAAAAATATAGAAGGAGAAAATCCTTATACAGTCATTACCGATAGTGGAAAAATCACTGCAACGTATGTTATTATTGCATCTCATTTCCCTGTATACGATCATTTCGGCTTTTACTTTGCCAGAATGTATGAATCAAGAACCTATGCTTTAGCCATGAAGATCAAGGAGAAATTCCCCGGTGGTATGTATCTTTCTGCGGAAAGCCCCAGCCGCTCCCTTCGTTCACAGCCTTATGAAGATGGCGAATTGGTATTGCTTGTGGGAGAGGAACACAAAACCGGGCAGCATAAGGAAGCGGCAGAGCATTACAGGAAGCTTCAGGAATTTGCTCATGAACATTATAATGTAGAAACTATTTTATACCACTGGTCCACTCAAGATTGTATGCCAATTGACGATATTCCTTATATCGGACGTATTACATCAACAGCAGCCAATATGTATGTGGCTACAGGGTTCAAAAAATGGGGCATGACCCACAGCATAATAGGCGCAGCCCTTATAAGGGATCAAATTATGAACAGACAAAACCCGTGGGAAGAAGTATATGATCCCTCAAGGTTTACACCTTTGCAGTCCATAAAAAAATTCTTTGAAATCAATGCAGATGTGGCAAAGGAACTTATCTCAGGGAAATTAGAAATTCCTGAAGACACGCTGAGAGATTTAAAAGAGGAAGAAGGATCTGCCATCGAGATTGAAGGAAGAAGAATAGGTGCTTATAAAGATGATAAGGGTGAAATACATTTAGTAGACCCAACCTGCAGCCATATGGGGTGTGAATTGAAATGGAACGATGCTGAAAAGACATGGGACTGTCCTTGTCATGGTTCAAGATTCACCTACACCGGAGAAGTCATTGAAGGCCCGGCGGTGAATTCCCTGAAAAGAATAAAATTAGGAGAATAATGTAGAAATATATCTATTTTATTTTACTAAGAGGATGTCAGTATGATATAATGATAAAATTGGAATGGAAGAAAGAAATTAAGGGGGAACAAGAATGACCGATCAGCTTAAATCTCTGATAATACCGGAAGGATATTCTTCGGCATTATCTGTCAGAGAAACGGAAGCAGCGATTAAAAGGCTGAAAGATTATTTTGAAAATAAATTGGCGGAAGCATTAAATTTATCAAGAGTCTCTGCACCTTTATTTGTTAAAACCGAAACGGGATTAAATGATAATCTTAATGGTGTGGAGAGGCCGGTTTCCTTTGATGTTTACGGCATTGGAGGAAAAAGTGTTGAAATTGTTCATTCACTGGCAAAGTGGAAGAGAATGGCTCTAAAGCAATATGGCTTTTCTGTAGGTGAAGGATTGTATACTGATATGAATGCCATAAGAAGAGATGAAGAACTGGATAATTTACATTCTGTTTATGTGGACCAATGGGACTGGGAAAAAATTATAAGCAAAGAGCAAAGAAATCTTGAAACCTTGAAAGAAATTGTCAAAAAGATATATAATGTATTCAAAGATACAGAAAAGTATGTAGCTAACTTATATCCTGTGATCAAACCGATTCTACCGGAGGAAATTACCTTTATTACAACGCAGGAACTGGAAGACAGATTTCCTGATTTAACTCCTAAGGAAAGAGAAGATGCCATTGCAAAAGAAAAAGGGGCTGTTTTCATTATCGGTATCGGAGGAAAGCTCAAATCCGGGGGAAAGCACGATGGCCGTTCTCCCGACTATGATGACTGGTCTTTAAATGGAGACATCATCTTCTGGTATCCAGTATTGGAACGGGCATTTGAGCTTTCTTCCATGGGCATCAGAGTGGATGAAGAAACCCTTTTAAAGCAGCTTCAAATGGCAGGCTGTGAAGAGCGAAAAGAGCTGGAGTTCCATAAAAAGCTTCTTAATGGCGAATTACCTTACACAGTAGGAGGAGGAATTGGTCAGTCCAGGCTTTGCATGTTCTTTTTAAGAAAAGCCCATATAGGAGAAGTGCAGTCTTCCGTATGGTCGGATGAAATGATCGAATCCTGTGAGAAAGCTAATATTTATTTATTATAAGAAATTTTAAAGATGTACTAAAGAGAGGAGAAGAGAAAAGTGAAACATATCTTGGTAAAAGATTTATACAGAAAAACAGAAGAATATGCTGACAAGCAAGTTACTGTAGGAGGATGGATCAGAACAGTTCGTTCTTCCAAAACTTTTGGTTTTATAGAATTAAATGACGGATCATTTTTTAAAAACGTTCAAATTGTATTTGAAGACACCCTTGAAAATTATCAGGAGATTTCAAAACTCAATGTCGGCTCTGCAATTATAGTAGAAGGAACAATTGTTAAAACTCCGGAGGCAAAGCAGCCTTTTGAAATTAAAGCAAGTGCCATCACAGTAGAAGGGACATCCACTCCGGATTATCCACTTCAGAAGAAAAGACATTCTTTTGAGTTTTTAAGAACCATTGCGCATTTGCGTCCCAGAACCAATACTTTCTCAGCAGTATTCAGAGTAAGATCTTTGGCGGCATATGCTATTCATCAATTTTTCCAAGAAAGAGGATTTGTTTACGTACATACGCCCATTATCACAGGAAGCGATGCAGAAGGCGCGGGCGAGATGTTCCGAGTTTCCACACTGGATTTAAATAATCTTCCAAAGGATCAAGACGGAAAAGTAGATTTCAGCAAGGACTTTTTTGGAAGAGAAACCAATCTTACAGTAAGCGGACAGCTTTCCGTAGAGACTTATGCTATGGCATTCAGAAATGTATATACCTTTGGGCCAACTTTCCGGGCAGAAAACTCCAATACAGCAAGACATGCAGCAGAGTTTTGGATGATTGAGCCGGAAATGGCTTTTGCAGATTTAAACGATGACATGGAATTGGCAGAAGAGATGTTAAAATACATCATCCAATTCGTTATGGACAATGCGCCGGAAGAAATGGAATTCTTTAATAATTTTATCGATCAAACTTTGTTTGAAAGATTAGTAAACATAGTAAACTCTGACTTTGGACATATTACTTATACGGAAGCAATAGAATTACTTAAAAAGGTAAATCATCAGTTTGAATATCCGGTAGAGTGGGGAAGCGACCTTCAGACAGAACATGAAAGATATTTAACAGAAAAGATCTTTAACAAACCTGTTTTCGTTACAGATTATCCTAAAGACATTAAGGCATTTTATATGAGACAAAATGATGATGGAAAAACTGTTGCAGCTATGGACTTATTGGTACCAGGCGTAGGAGAAATCATTGGCGGAAGTCAAAGAGAAGAAAGATTAGATGTATTAGAGAACAGAATCAAAGAATTGAATATGAAAGAGGAAGACTATTGGTGGTATCTTGATACAAGAAGATATGGCGGAACGAAACATGCAGGCTTTGGTCTTGGATTTGAAAGAGCGATTATGTATATGACGGGAATGTCCAATATAAGAGACGTTATTTCTTTCCCCAGAACAGTAAAAAATGCAGAGTTTTAACATATCAATAATAAGGAGGATCATTCAATGAATCAGATTGAGCAGCTTAGTGTCAATACGATACGTGTTTTATCAGCAGAAGCGGTTCAGAAAGCAAATTCCGGGCACCCAGGATTGCCTTTGGGTGCAGCGCCAATGGCATATACCTTGTGGGCAAAGCAATTAAAGCATAATCCCCATAATCCAAACTGGGTGAACAGAGACAGATTTGTATTGTCAGCAGGCCATGGTTCCATGCTATTATATTCTTTACTGCATTTATTTGGATATGGATTAACGATTGATGATTTGATGAATTTCAGACAATTTGGAAGCAAAACTCCGGGACATCCTGAGTATGGTCATACAGTAGGGGTTGAGACGACCACTGGTCCTTTGGGACAGGGAATTGCTACTGCCGTTGGTATGGCCTTGGCAGAAAAGTATCTGGCTGCTCATTTTAATCGTCCCAATTACAATATCGTAGACCACTATACCTTTGTTCTGGCTGGAGACGGCTGTATGATGGAAGGTATTTCATCAGAAGCAGCGTCTTTAGCAGGAACATTAAAATTAGGAAAACTTATCGTATTATACGATTCCAATAATATTTCCATTGAAGGACAAACAGATATTGCCTTTACAGAAAATGTAGGAAAACGCTTTGAAGCCTTCCATTGGCAAGTTTTAACCGTTGAAGACGGAAATGACATCGATGCGATTAACAAAGCCATAGAAGAAGCTAAGAAAGAAACCGAACGACCAACTTTAATTGAGATCAAAACACAAATCGGTTATGGCGTTCCTGCAAAACAAGGAAAAGCTTCAGCCCATGGAGAACCCTTAGGAGCAGACAATATAACTGCAATGAAAGAATTCCTTGGATGGGATGCTGATGAAGAATTCCATGTTCCTTCAGCAGTAAGAAACCATATGAATGAAATCATAGAAAAAGGCAAAAAGGAAGAAGAAGCCTGGAACGAGTTATGGAATAGCTACAAAGAGGCTTATCCTGACTTGGCAAAAGAATGGGAAATATGGAATGATAAAAACTTGGCGGCTAGACTTATTGATGACAAAGAATTATGGAGTCTTGGCGGCAAAATGGCTACAAGACAGTCTTCTGGAAAAGTCATTAACTATTTGGCTAAGGTATTGCCTAATCTCATTGGGGGTTCTGCGGACCTTGCGCCTTCAAATAAAACTTATATGGATGGAAGAGGAGATTTTTCAGCAGAAAATCCAACAGGATCCAATCTTCATTTTGGTGTAAGAGAACATGCCATGGGTGCTATCCTTAATGGAATGAAACTTCATGGAGGCTTAATCGTATTTGGCGGAACCTTTTTTGTATTTAGTGATTACATGAAAGATTCCATGCGTTTATCAGCATTGATGAATCTTCCAGTCATCTATGTACTGACTCACGACAGCATTGGTGTTGGTGAAGACGGACCAACTCATCAGCCCATTGAACATCTGGCAGCTCTTAGAAGTATGCCAAACTTAAATGTATTCCGTCCTGCGGATGCTAAAGAAACCGTAGCCGGCTGGTACAGTGCATTGACTTCAGGCAAACCTACAGCATTGATCCTTACACGCCAGGATCTGCCTGACTTAGGTACTGACGGAAAAGACGCCCTAAGAGGTGCGTACATCTTAAAAGACAGTGAAAACCCAGACATCATCTTGATGGCAACAGGTTCGGAGGTACATTTGATTTCTGAAGCTGCAGATGTTTTAAAGACAAAAGGCATTCATGCAAGGGTCATTAGCATGCCTTCATGGGAAATTTTTGAGGAGCAAAGTGAAGAATATAAAGCAAAACTTCTTCCAAAGCATATCAGAAAACGCCTTGCTGTGGAAGCGGCTTCTTCTTTTGGATGGCATAAATATTTAGGACTGGACGGTAAAATGATCTCTATAGATACTTTTGGCGCTTCGGGTCCTGCAGATACTTTATTCAAACATTTTGGATTTACAGTAGAAAACATCGTTAAAACAGTAGAAGATATGATGAAAGAATAATATATCCTTAAAAATTTATAAGTTTTAATAGACAAGAGGGACAATTTGTCCCTCTTTTTAATATGTATATAATAAGAAATTTTTTAGAAGAAGGGAGGGGAGCCATGCAAATTCAAAAAGACTTGCTTACAATTAACGAATACAGCCGGCCGGGTACTAAGCTTAAGAAGGTACAGGGAATTGTGGTCCACTGGGTAGCCAATCCGAACACTTCAGCAAAGGCCAATCGTAATTTCTTCGAAAATCGAAAAAACGGAAAATCCGGATACGGTTCTGCCCATTATATTATTGACCTGGATGGTAGCATTATTATGGCAATTCCACCAGAAGAAGTTGCATATCACGTAGGAGCAGAATCCTATCGTTCAGAAGCCTTAAAACGGTTAGGAAGCTATCCTAACAGTACAACCTTGGGGATTGAATGTACCCATGTGGATTGGAACGGAAAAATGACAGATAAAACCTATGAAAGTCTCATTTTGTTTTGCGCAGAATTATGCAAGAAATATAATCTTGACCCCTTAGCAGACTTATACAGACATTATGATATTACGGGAAAGATATGTCACAAGTGGTTCGTGGATCATCCAGATAAATGGGAAAAATTCAAGCAAAAAGTAAAGGAGTGTATGGATGGGGCGGCAGAAAATAAAGAACAAGTTAAATTTAACCTGTTGGGGAAAGAACATTTGGTAGAAGGATTTATAAAGGACGGAAAAACCTATGTACCGGCAAGAGAGTTATTGGAAGCTTTAGGTTTTACAGTAGGATGGGAAGCAGAGACAAAGACAGTTAGTGTAAAGAAGAAAAATTAGAACAACACCTCTATACCTTGGTATAGAGGTATTGCTTTTTTATTGTATAGAAAATTCCTCCGGATTTTCTTAGAATAAAAAGTATTTAATTATCTTTGGTCTTCGACATTGGCATTACTGTTGCTAGCCTTTAAAGCACTTATAGGATCATAGTATGGTGAGTTCAAAGGTACGCTAGGCAGCAATGCTATATCGACGGCATTTTCTGGGATGCCCCATGAATTGCCAGAGAATACAAATGAAGCACCATCCACAACGAATCCTCGAGTATTATAGACGACATTATTTATAATATGCCCGCTTGTACCTGAATTTAAATAGGCAGGCTGACGAAGAGAATAAAATATATTATTTCGAACCAACAGATTTTGCATATTATTGGCTTGTGGTACAAACCCTCGGTTGGTTACCCACCCAGTAGATGGACCTGCTTGTGGAGGCCCCCAAATGGTATTATTAATAATTCTATGGTTCATCCCGCCAATTTGAATAAATTCAAAGGGATACGGATTGTTACTCGTGATATTCAGTCCATCGATGGTGATTCCATTTCCAGTCACCAAAAATAGTATGGTAGCAGCTTGCAATTCAATCAACGTGTTGGGGTATCCTTTTAGAGTAATTCCAGGTTTATTAACATTGATTGTAGTGGTAACCGGATAAGTTCCGCCTAAAATATGAACAGTACCTGTTGGCGCAACAGCTTGAATCCCTTCCTGAATGGTACCAAAAGGATTGGATTGAGAGCCATTTCCATCAACTGCTCCAGCTTGAACATATACTTCATATGGATTTGGGGTGTCAGCTCCTTGGGGCAAAATATGTGTAATAATTAGATGTGCTGAAACAGGACTATTTCCTCCGGCATCAGTAGTGATGGTTAAAGCATTTCCATTGCCGCTGGGATTTCGTATCGTGAGCACCGAATCAGCTTCTGTTGTCGTTATAAAAGCCATACCTACAATCTGTGACGTGCCTGTTTCTCGCCCCACCACCGTATAGGCCTGCTCTTGGTCGTTAAGGGTTATAACCAGTTGTCCTTCTTGGCTGACACTTACCTGGAAGAATACCTGATAAGTACCAATTTCAGCTAAATTAAATGTATTGGGGCCAATACGCGTAATGGTAGTTCCGCTAGTAGGTCCATCTTGAGGAAAGTTTACATCATCACCGGGAGCAATGGGATCAGGATTATCTGTGCCCATCAACGCATAAAAATCGGCATATGCGGATATGCCTCCGCCAGGTGGTCCTGGAGGACCTTGTAATCCTTCTGGTCCCCTTTGTCCCTGAGGTCCTGGCAAACCTCTTGGTCCTCTGGGGCCTCTAGGACCGGCAGGCCCCGGTGGACCTGAACAATTGGAACAGTATTTACGATAAAGTCTAGGATAACCATTATCAAAGTCACTGCTCATTGCTATAATACCTCCTTATAAAATGAAAAAGAGTATTTTGCTTGGGTGATCAAAACAGAATTTAGTAATGAGTAAGGGGAAAATAATAAGTAAAAACCGCTTATATAATAGATGTATGCTGTATAATAGGTTTTGTGAAAGAATAGGAAAAAAATAACTCCTTAGAGATTTCTAAGGAGTTATTTTAATAAGAATTGGCTTGTACGTTCATGAATATAGGGATCACCAACAATAAGAAGGATGTCCCCCTCTTGAAATTGGGCATAGGGGCCTGGAGAGATGATCAGGCGTTTTCCTCTTTTGATACCTACGATGGTTGCTCCTGTATTTTGCCAAAATTTTGTATCGTCAATATTTTTCCCGATTATATGAGAATTGGAAGGCAGAGCAATTTCTATGGGGGTAATCAGATTACTGTGCTTGAGTTTATCCGCGTATTCTACTATTGTATTGAGCATTTCCTGAATTTCTGATTCAATCCTTTTCTTTTGCTCTAAAAGATCACGGATGCGATTTTTCAGCTCACCAATACTTTCTTTCTGTTTAAAGCGTTCCATGAAATGATAAGCTTTTTCTTTGGATTTGACATAGATTCCGCTGCCCTGTGTAACAGTTACCACTTCCATGTCTTCCAGAAGTCTCATCGCGCGTCTTATGGTCTCAGGGGATACATTATATTCCCCGGCCAGAGTAGAACGCCCCCTTAATTTTTCACCTTCTAAAAATTCTCCTTTATAGATTCTACCTGCCATGTCTACAGCTATTTTCATATAGGTAGGAACCTCTAAACCGTTGCTCATTTTTTTCTTCACCTCATAGTATTTTCAAAATATACCTTTTAATTTAATGTCCTATCCCATTCTAGCATAGGATTATTTTTTTTGCATTATTGATTTTTTTACCAAAAATAAAGTAAATGTACAAATATTATTGGAAATATTTATACAATTATAAATATAGACGGCGAAATTTAACGATAAAAAATACTAATAATTAATAATCATATTCATTCATTAAAAGTTACATGACAACAATATACAGTACTTTACATAAAACAAAAAAGCAACAAGAGATTCACAAAATTATCCACAAGGCAATGCCCTGTATTATAAGATATTTTAGTTATGCACAAAACTATCCACATTATCCACAGGATTTATGTACACAAAACAAATGTTTTGTGGAAATACAAAAAGTTATCCACAAAATGAGAATGCCTGTTAAATTTTTATCTAAATCGTTTTAATTTTGCAGGATTCACATCTTTGGCACACAAAAGCAATTTGTTGATCGTTAGCAAACGATGATAACAAAGAGGTTTATTATTATAGAAAAGTCAATACTGAAAAGGCAGACCTTCTAAATAAGGGATTAAAGGATGGTCATTAGTTGATAAGGATATATGTTGTGTGGTTTATAAGCAAAAGGCAAACCTTTAAATGTAAGGCTTGCCTTTTTTGAAGTTTAGATTATGAAGAGATTATTCTTATGAATGACTGACACGTCAAAGCTATTTAAATTTAGAGTAAGTATGCTTTAAATCTTCTATACTTTTAAGGAGAGCATTAGCCATCTCAGTGATTTTATCGGAATGCTGGGTCTGCATTAAGGTTTCTGCACTTACTTCCTGGGCTATGCTGGCGGATTGCTCAATAACTTGAGAGATTTCAGAGATAGCCAATAAAAGTTTTTCCTTTTTAGACATGACTTCGTCAAGAAGAGAAGTTGTGTTATGTATTTCTTTATTGATGCTCTCCATTTTAGCAAAGATCTGATCAAAAGTTTTTGTGGTTTGGTTAACAATAGGAATTTGACTGCTAAATTTCTCCATGGATTTTTCGACTTCTCGCATGGCGTATTCTTTCTTTTCATGGATCGCATTAATCGTATTGGCTATAGTGTTAATGGCATTTTGAGTTTGATCAGAAAGATTTCTGACCTCCTCTGCAACGACTGCAAATCCCTTTCCATATTTGCCTGCTCTGGCGGCCTCTATGGCTGCATTAAGGGCCAGCAGATTTGTCTGGTCATTTACAGATTTGACTAAGTCTAAGATTTTGCTTATATTACTTGCTTCGTCTCCCAAAGATTTTACATAAGTGTAAATATTGTTTGCACTGTTTATTGTACTTTTCGTATTGTCAGTCAGGATTTCCAAGCTTTCCTTTGTATCTTGACTCATCTTCATAGTTGTCTGAGAAATATCTTGTATTTTATATATGGCAGTATTTACAGTATTAATATCATCGGATAAATCATTCAGCAAAAGTACACTGGATTGAGTCTGGATATTTTGCTCCTCAGCACCTTTAGCCACACTTTCTACAGCCAGGGCTATTTCTTTAGCGGACTGGGAAGTAGAAAATGCTACTTTTTGCAGCATACTGGCATTTTCTTCGACAATTTCCGTTACTTCATGGGAATTTTTAAGCAATTGTTTTAAAGAAGAAACCATATTTGTAAATCCATTTACCAATAGGGACATTTCATGGGTTGAAATTTTAACCTGTTCCATAAATTGATCCGCAATGTTCAAATGACCTAGCCCAACTTCTTCCATATATCGCGATATCTTGGAGATTGGCTTGGATAGCAATTGGGCGAAAACAATACTGACAAAAATGATTACTACTATAAATATTACTAATAAAATGGATATTTTTAAAAAAGAACGATTAAAATCTTTCATCAATATGGTAATGTCAGAATTAATAATAAGTAACCAACCATTGCTATATTTACTGTAGCTGATTAAATGATTCCCGTCATTAAAAGAGCTTGAAGAAGATGGGTTCATCTTAATATCTTCTATGTATTTAAGATAATTTGATTCAAAATTTTTATTGACCAGTTCAATATGATCGCATAAAGCAATTTCATTGTTTTGGTCTAAGATTAGTATAGGGATTTCAGGATCGATGCTGGCGTTTTGAATAATGGAATTAAAATAGTTTTCGTTAATTGCAAAGAATATAAAAAGATTATTATTTTTGATGGTATCATCCAGCCTTTTGGCAACATATATTTTTTTATTATGTTCATTTCCTAAGAAAATCCATTGTGGTTCGTAGCTTATATTATTTTTTAGTTTTTTATAAATATTGGAATTTAAAAATTCATCACTGTTAAAATAATCAGTTGCTGAAGGATCAGAATTGCCTGCAGAGTAAATTAGCCTGTCATTATTAATTGTATATAAACCGTTTATGACTTTATTTTTATTGAAAAGATTTAATAAAAGTGCATCTATGTCTACTTTTAAGTTGAGGAGCTTTCCTTTATCTAAGGTATCATAATTTCGGGTATATTGCTTGAAATCACGATCCAGGGTTATTTCGGAAATCACATGATCAACCAGGGACAATGATTCATTAATATTGACATTGAGTTGATTCACTATTTTTTGGGAGTAGAGTGAAACGATCCTTTCTACACACTTTGTAATACTGCTTTTAGTAATTCCCATGATGATCAGACAAGGAATGATGCCAATGGTTAATAATAGAGCGATGATTTGATAAGAAAGTTTTGACTGGCTTTTCTTGTCAGCTTTTTTGTGATCTTTCTTTTCTCCTGGCATATATGGTCCCCCCAATGATTAGATATATTTATTGTAAATTATATCTAATATGGACAAGTTTTTATTGAAGAATATTAATAATTATAACAATAATTTAAGAAATAAATATTGCTTAATTATTTGATTGCCTGTAAGCATTGGGGGACATTCCCATATATTTGTGAAACATTTTAATATAGTAGCTTTGATTGCAAAATTGATAAAATGCTGCGATGTCGGCAATGGATTCATTGCTGTATTTGAGAAAATAGGTAGATTCTTCAATCCGTTTTTTTATAATGTACTGAAAAAGACTGATGCCTACTTCCTTTTTAAATAAAGCACTCAGATAATTTGGATGAACATATACATGGTCAGCAATATCTTTAAGAGTAAGTTTATCAGACAGATGATTCACAATATATAACATTGTATTCTTAATAATGGGGGAGAATTTAAATGTTTTTGCTTCATTGACTTTTTCTATAAATGTTTCAACCATTCTATATTCCAGGTTATTCAGTTCGGACATAGAGTTTGTTTTTTCTATTTCCATAATAAATGCATCACTAAGATTAAATGCTTCATAGTCCGTTACACCTCCTGCTATGGCGGCTCTTGTAAAGATGGTGCAGGAGCCTATAAGGGAATTTTTTAAGGACCGTAGTGGATCATCGGACAGTTTGGCACGGTTTAAGGAATTGATTTCTGAAAGAATATGTCTGGCATTGGGTTTAATACCGTTTTTAATATGTTTAACAATGACTTGTTCTAAATAATATGGGGGATGTTCAAACATACTTAGTCTGTTTTTATAGGTAGTAACAAAGTAGTTTTCCGGAACGGATGTTTTTTCAGAGGTGTCAGTGGATGTATTCTGTTCCAGATGGATACTGGAATCATCGGGGAATAGATAGTTGAGAAGCTTATTGATATAAAAACGTTTGGTATGGTCTAAAATTTGTAGTTTAGAAAAATAATCCATCAGTTTATGCTTTAATTTAATAGAAAGAGTATTTTTCTTTATAAGTGTCGAAAGTTTAGCATCATACATTTCTTCATCTAAAAAGGGGCCTATTATAATCACATCCGTATCATTCAGCTCATAAACAATAAAACATTCGTAATAGTCATTTGTTATAAACTGACAGGTAAATGTCTGATTTCTACTAAAAATAATATTGGGAAATTCACATTCGTTTTTTAATAATGCATCCATCGATAAAGGTTTTTCGGGGAACTGTACAACGGGAGAATTATTACTGTATAAGCTTACAGGAACTTGAGTGAAATAGTATATAATTTCCAGCTTTTCCAGAGTAGTATTATGCTTATGGTTATATTCCATAAAAATCCCCCTTTATTTATCTAATATTATAGGAACATTACCCATTAATATTATAATACTTTTATTAATATAATGAAATACATTGTTTTGAAATTGGTATATGATAATAATAACCAATAGCTCACAGCTTTTGGCAAGCAGTGAAAGCATATGAATGGAATATTTGAAATCAAAGAAAAATTTAAGGGGGAATTACAATGAAAAAATGGTTAAGCATTCTTGTAGCGATGTTAATGGTTTTAAGTGCCGGCTGCTCAAAAGCTCCTGCAACTCAAGAAACACCTGCAGAAACACCTGCTGAGCAAAAAACTGAAACACCTGCAGCAGAAGTACCAGCAGAAAAGACAAAAATTAGCTTTGCTGTTCAGGCGGACAGTACTCCTGCTCTGGAGACTTTGGTAAGCACATTTAATGGCAGTCAAGATAAGTACATTGTTGAAATTGTTGAGTTTACTAATGACTCATCGCAAATGCACGATCAACTTATTACATCTTTATCCTCTGGATCCTCTGAATACGATGTAATGTCTCTTGACGTAGTTTGGGCGGGAGAATTTGCAGCAGCAGGCTATATTGAAGCATTAGATATGCTGATGGATGAAGCAGGACTCAAAATTGAAGATTTTAATGCTGGTTCCATGGCATCCGGAAGCTATCAAGGTAAACAATATACATTGCCTTATTTCCCTGACTTAGGACTTTTATTCTATCGTTCTGATATTGTAAGTCCTGAAGATGCAGCAAAACTTGAAAGCGGAGATTACACATATGATGATCTTTATGCAATGATGGAAAAATACAAAGGTCAAGGTGGAACAGAAACCACTTTTACATTCCAGGCTAAACAATATGAAGGTATTACATGTAATGCTACTGAATTTACAGGGGCTTTCAAAGATTTAAAAGCCGGTCTTGAAACAATGAAGAAGTTTACAGATTCTGATCTTACACCAACAGATATCTTAAACTATGATGAAGGTTCTACAGATGCAAACTTCAAAGAAGGTAAATCTGTATTTTCCAGAAACTGGCCATATCAATTCGGCGTGATTAAAGGAGAAGATTCCAAGATTAAACCGGATCAAATTGGAGTTGCTCCTCTGCCAAAGGGAAATGTTGTAGGTGGATGGTTATTATCCATTAACAAAAATTCAGATAACATTGAAGGTGCCTGGGAATTTGTGAAATTTGTTGCAGGACCTGAAGGTCAAAAAATTAATTCAACAAAAGGCGGATATTTACCGGGATATAATGCATTACTTACGGATGAAGAAGTAATCGCAGCCAATGAATTACTCCAATCTGAAGGATTCAAGAAAGCACTTACATCCACGATTGCAAGACCTGTCAGCGCAGAATACTCAAAATTATCCGATACAATTCAGGTGAATGTACACAAGTATTTATCAGGAAGCCAGGATATTGACACAACTGTGGCAGCTATTGAAGCAGCTTTAAAGTAATTAACTGATCATAAAGCAGTTGTATAATGGGTGAAAATGAAGATGGGAATAGGACTAAGTGTAGGACTATTCCCATCTTTGTAAAAAGTTAATTTGGTGTTGGGGGGGAAAGCAAGTGCAAAAGACACTCTCTTTCAGAGAATTTCTATTTATTCTTCCTATTCTGGTCATTATCTCTGTGTTTTCAATCTGGCCCATACTGGATACGCTAAAATATACAGTATTTGATTATCGTTTAAATGACCAGCAAAAGTCGCAGATGTTCTTGGGTGAGCGCTTTAATACGGATTTATTCAATGAAAATGCTAAGTATGTACGGTTTTATTTAAATAAGGATAAGGCTTTGGTTCAGGACAGTGTACAACAACAGGAATTTGAAAGAATTATTGCTTATACTGAAGAGATGATTGCAAAATACAAAAATCAAAAAGGGGTTATAGAATTATCCGGCAATGAAGCAAAAACAGTGCAGGATTATATAGCCAATGTTAAAGAGGATACAGTAAATCTTTATGAAGCCAATAAAACTGCAAACTTAGTCAATGGCGAGAACTTGCAAATGATCATTGCTGAATTGGATAAATCATTTATAGGTTCCAATTTTATCGGCCTTCAGTCTTATCGTCAGATCTTAACAGATCTCAGATTCTGGATAGCACTCAAAAATACATTGTTTTTCACAGTTGTATCGGTATTTATTGAATTTGTATTGGGCCTCGCCCTTGCTATGATTATGAACAAAGCAATGAAAGGAATAGGATTAGTAAGAACGATCTCATTGATTCCCTGGGCAATACCTACGGCAGTATCAGCGCTTATGTGGAGTTATATGTATGACGGGGGAAGCGGAATAATTGCCAAACTGGCATCTGTAATAGGTTTAGTGGAGAGCCCGGAACATCTTCTCTTAACTGGTGTCGGAGCGATGGCATCAGCCATTGCCTCAGACGTATGGAAAACAACGCCCTATATGGCATTACTGCTTTTGGGAGGACTTCAAACCATTGATAAGGGATTGTATGAGAGCTCTCAGATTGATGGAGCAGGCAGGATAAGAACCTTTACATCCATCACATTGCCCTTGCTTAAGCCATCCATATTGGTAGCGCTTCTGTTTAGAACTTTGGATGCCTTTAGGGTATATGACTTAATTGCTGTTTTAACTGGTGGAGGACCGGGAGGCTCTACTGAGACATTATCCATTTATGCGTATAAAGTAATGTTCGGACAAACGAATTTTGGATACGGTTCTGTAATTGTTTTAATGATGTTCTTCTGTGTTGCAGCAATAGCAATACTGTTCGTTAAGGTACTAGGCGCAGATATTATGTCTAGCAAATAGGGGGTGGGATCATGAGTAAAATTTTAACGGCTAATAAAGCACAAATGATCAATAAAGCAGAAACTATGAATGCAAAGGCGCAAAGAACGGAAAGAATCTGGAGAATTTCCATTACAGCAATCATTGCATTTTTTATGTGTATTATTGTGTTTCCATTCTTTTGGATATTGATTACTTCTGTTAAGCCTACCAGCCAGATCTTTGGGGACGGAGCCTATGCTATTTATGCAGGACAATTGGTATTGGATCATTATATAACTGTTATTTTTGAAAAGGGAATCCTTCACTCTATATGGAACAGTTTTGTTGTAGCGTCCGTTACAACATTATATGTTGTATGTATAGCAGTCCTGGCGGCATATGCTATTTCCAGATTTAACTTTAAGGGAAAAAGTTTTCTCTTAGGACTTATTCTTGCAATCTCCATGTTCCCACAGATGATTGTGGTAGGCCCTATATACAATTTATTTACACAGCTTCATCTGACCAACAGCTATTTTGTTGTATTGCCATATTCCACCATTACATTGCCTTCTGCAGTCTGGATTATGGTAACCCACTTTAATCAAATCCCTTTAGCGATTGAAGAATCTGCTAAGATTGACGGTGCAACCCCTTTTGAAACCTTGACAAAAGTTATTTTCCCGCTGGCGGCACCTGGGGTATTTACAACAGGGATTATTACTTTCATTGCTGCATGGAATGAGTACCTTTTAACAGTAACACTTAATACGGATAAGAATTATCATACTGTTCCAGTAGCGGTTTCATTCTTAAGAAGTCAGTTTCAAATATTATGGGGGCAAGTATCAGCAGCAACTATTGTTGTAACGATCCCTACCCTCATTATTGTGCTTTTATTCCAAAAGCAAATTGTATCCGGTTTAATTTCGGGAGCTGTAAAGGAGTAGTGAATTTTACATGACAGAAAATTTAAAGTGGCAGATTACAAGCGATTCTTTAGATGCTTCACAACTTTTAGTAGACGAAACACTATTTCATGTTGCCAATGGTTATATAGGAGTCAGAGGAAATTTTGAAGAGGGATACCCCAATCACTATAATACCATCCGAGGTGCATACATTAATGGTGTTTATGATATATCTGAAGTAAAGCATGGTGAAAAACTCCATGGATTTATAGACAGCAAGCAAAAAATTATTAATATCACAGATGTGCAAGGTATAAAATTGTATATTGCGGGGGAAAAGTTTTCTTTATTTGATGGAAAGGTACTGAATTTTAAAAGAATTTTAGATATGAGGGAAGGTATTTATAAACGTCAGATTCTGTGGGAATCTCCCAAGGGTCATATTATTGAGATCAATATTCAAAGAATGGCCAGTTTTATAAAACCTGAATTGTTTGTTATAGATTATACGGTTCGATCGATTAATTATGAGGGGGAAATTGTATTCGTTTCGACTCAAAAAGGAGATGTATTCAATTACTTTGATCCTACAGATCCGAGAGTAGCAGGAGAATTGGAGAAGCATCTTACAGTAGAAACGATAGATATACAAAAAGATATTGGTATAATCACTTCAATAACCAATAAGTCGCATATTAGGGTAACCAGTGCCGTTAAGCACGTAGTTTCTTCGCAACATGAACTGGAAAGAATTCAGGATGATAAGTCCTCTACAACTAAAATCAGGCTTTATATTAAGGCAGGCCAGGCTCAAAGACTGGTTAAATATTGCATTTTTACTGATTCTGTGAGATTTTCAGACTGTCACCAGGCAGCCATCGATAAAATGGAAGAAGTTCTAGAAACTCCTATTGAGCAGTTATATCAATTACAGAAAGTTTATTTAAGTGCGTTCTGGGATAAAGCAGATGTGGTTGTAAATGGGGATGACAGGCTGCAGCAGGGTATTCACTTCAGCCTTTTTGAATTGCTGCAGTCAGTTGGGAAAGATCAATATAGTAATATTGCGGCAAAAGGCTTATCTGGAGAAGGTTATGAAGGACACTATTTTTGGGATACGGAAATTTACATGTTGCCATTTTTTTTGCTAACAGACAAAGCTTTGGCTGAAAACTTATTAAACTATCGATATGAGAAACTGGAGGCGGCAAGGGAAAATGCCAGGATTTTGGGACATAAGAAAGGGGCTTTGTATCCCTGGAGAACTATATCGGGCAGTGAATGTTCTGCCTATTTTCCTTCCGGTACAGCGCAATACCATATCAATGCAGATATAGCATACATGTTTGTACAATATTATTTTGTAACTGGGGACCTTGACTTTGTGGAAAGCAAAGGGGCTGAAGTACTGTTTGAAACGGCAAGATTGTGGATGGACACAGGACATTACGTAGAAGATTCCTTTAGGATAGATGCTGTTACAGGGCCGGATGAATATACTTGTATAGTCAATAATAATTACTATACAAATTGTATGGCCAAATACAATTTAAAATGGGCGGTTAAATTTTACGAACTCCTTAAAGAAAATAATCGAATTGAGCATTTGGCCCAAAAGCTTGGGATCACAGAAGAAGAAGTGAATGAATGGCAGCAAGCCGCTGAAAAAATGTATCTGCCTTATGATGAAAAATTAGATATTAATCCTCAGGACGATTCATTTTTATCCAAAGCCATATGGGATTTTGAAAACACTCCCAAAGATCAATATCCTTTATTGTTGCATTATCATCCCCTCTATATTTACAGGTATCAGGTATGTAAGCAGGCGGATACGGTATTGGCCCATTTCCTGCTGGAAGATGAGCAAAAATTAAGTACAATTAAAAAATCTTATGAATACTATGAAAAGATTACAACCCATGATTCTTCATTATCCACTTGTATTTTTAGTATTGTTGCCGCTAAATTAGGAGAGATCAGGAAAGCCTACGATTATTTTATGCAGACCACACGACTGGATCTGGACAATATTCATCATAATACCAAAGACGGCATTCATACAGCGAATATGGGCGGCACATATATGGGCATGGTTTACGGTTTTGCAGGACTTAGAATAAAAGAAAGTGGTATTTTCTTTAATCCGGTAATACCTGAACAGTGGAAAAGCTATGAGTTTAAGATTTGCTATCAAGGCAGAATGATAAAAATACATGTAAATCAAGAGCAAAGTCATTATACCCTTCTTGAAGGAAAAGAACTTAAGATTCATGTTTATGATCAAGAATATATTTTAAATGACGATATAATCATTAAAATTTAATAAATATTAATTTTCAAAATCCGTGTGAAAATTCTATACACGGATTTTTTATATAAAAATTAAAAGAATCAGTTGACTATTTATTCAGTCAGATGTATAATTATACAAAAACATAAAGGGGAGAGCATTCATGAAGAAATTAGTGTGTTTAATGATATCAATAATGATGTTTGTTGGGTTAGTCGGATGTGGCCAATCACAGAGTGATACACAGTCAAATGATCAAAATATTCAACAGGGGCAAAGTCAGGATCCAGCACAAGATCAGGCAAACGCTGGAGAGAAAAAAGTAATCGTTATGGGAACCAATGCAGAATTTCCTCCTTTCGAATATCGAGAAGGGGATAAAGTAGTAGGATTTGACGTTGAAATTGCAAAAAAAGTGGCAGAAAAATTAGACGCTGAATTAAAGATAGAAGATATGCTTTTCGACGGATTAATTCCTGCGCTTGAAGCTGGAAAGATTGATTTTATCGCTGCGGGAATGAGTGTAACGGAAGAAAGAAAGAAAAATGTTGATTTCTCCAATGGTTATTATGAAGCAAGCCAGGTTATTATTGTTACTGCAGATAACGAAACCATCAAAGGGCCTGAAGATTTAAAGAATAAGAAAATTGGTGTTCAGTTAGGAACTACAGGAGATATGGAAGCACAAAATATCGAAGGTGCAGAAGTAGTTCAATTCAATGCCGGATTCGCTGCCATTATGGATTTGCAAAATGGCAAAGTAGATGCAGTAATACTGGATTCTGAGCCAGCTAAAAATTTTGCATCTCAAAATAATCAAATTAAAATTCTTGATGTAGAGTTAACTAAAGAAGAATATGCAATTGCTGTGAAAAAAGGAAATACAGAGCTTGTAAATGCAATTAATGCTGTGCTTGAAGAACTGAAAACCAGTGAATATGATAGATTAGTTCAAAAATATTTTACAGCTGAATAAAATAATGGTAAAATATTATTGATAAAAAAGGTTAGCAGTCTATGCTGCTAACCTTTTTCTGTGATAAAATAAAGACTGATGGCCCATATGAAGATCATGATGTATGATTAATGGAATAAAGAGAGATGAGAGAGGTGAAAAGATGTCAATAGCTGAGATTTTTTTGGGAAACGACAGGTATAAGTATATTTTAGAAGGTTTAAGATTTTCCTTGCTGGTAACTGCATTTGCAGCGGTGATTGGTATATTGATTGGAATTATCGTTGCATTATTTCGCATTTCTGAAATTAAGCCCTTCAAATTTTTAAAGGGAACCAAATTTGAGAAATGGGCAGATTTCAATCCTATTTCTTTTATTGCAATGCTTTATATTGATATAATCAGAGGAACTCCTGCAGTTGTGCAGCTTATGATTATGCACACAGTTATTTTCGGAAAAGTTTCTGCGCCTAAATTACTTGTAGCAGGTTTGGCGTTCGGAATCAACAGCGGTGCATATGTTGCTGAAATAATAAGGGCAGGAATTATGGGGCTTGATAAAGGCCAAATGGAAGCAGCACGATCTCTTGGTATGGGCTATGGAATGTCAATGTATTACATTATTATTCCTCAGGCAATCAAAAATATACTGCCAACCTTAGTAAGTGAATTTATCATTTTATTAAAAGAAACTTCTATTGTAGGTTTTATTGGAGGAATGGACTTGCTTCGTTCTGCCAATGTCATTACCAGTCAGACTTACAGAGGATTTGAACCATTGATGGCTGTTGCACTTATATACCTTGCTTTAACAGGTATATTTACTAAACTTATGCGCATAGTAGAAAGGAGGATGAGACGCAGTGATTGAGATTATTGATTTATATAAAAGTTTTGGGAAATTAGAAGTATTAAAAGGAATAAATGAACATATTGAAAAGGGAGAAGTAGTTGTTGTCATAGGACCCAGTGGTTCAGGGAAATCTACATTCCTAAGATGTATTAATTTGATGGAGCAGCCTACAAAAGGGCAGATATTATTTGAAGGTGTAGATATTACATCCCCGAAGACCAATATCAATCTCATCCGTCAGAAAGTTGGCATGGTTTTTCAGCATTTTAATTTATTTCCCCATATGAATGTTATGGAGAATTTAACTTTGGCTCCCATCAAATTAAAAGGATATACCAAAGAGCAGGCAGAAAGTATTGCGTATAATCTGCTGGATAAAGTAGGGCTTAAAGATAAGGCTATGGAGTATCCCAATAAATTATCCGGAGGACAAAAGCAAAGAATAGCTATTGCAAGATCCCTGGCCATGAGTCCTGATGTGATGCTCTTTGACGAACCTACATCGGCATTGGATCCGGAGATGGTTAAAGAAGTGTTGGAAGTTATTAAAGAATTGGCTAATGAAGGCATGACTATGGTGATCGTAACTCATGAAATGGGCTTTGCAAAAGAAGTAGGCACGAGACTTTTATTCATGGATGAAGGAAGAATCATTGAGCAAGGAGATCCCAAAGAGGTATTTGCCAATCCACAGGAAGAAAGAACCAAGATCTTCTTGAGTAAAGTGCTATAATTTGGATAATTTTACATTGTATTATGGATGGCTTAATGAATACAATATTTTTATTAAGAAATTTATTTATCAAAAAGGATTTTGGGGCAATTTGTAGAATATATAAGTATACAAAAAGATAAAACCTTTTTGGGAAAGTAAATCAGAAGGAGTTGATCCCTATGCGTTATATCATCAGCGGAACAAATATTGAAATTACCAATGCACTCCAGGAAAAAATAATGGATAAATTAAGCAAATTAGAAAAGTTTTTCGTTGCTGAAACAGAAGCGCAAGTGACATTAAGCGTTGAAAAATTAAGACATATCATAGAAGTTACGATTCCTTTCCAGGGAACGATTTTAAGAGCTGAAGTAGATGAAAAAGATATGTATGCTGCCATTGATGAAGTTGTAGATGTATTAGAAAGACAACTTCTGAAATTCAAAGGCAGATTAAGAGATAGACACAGAAACAATAGTCCTTTTAAAGAAGAGTTTATTAAGGACATCGATCAGGCCAATGATGAAGAATCCATCGTAATAGAAAAAACCAAACGCTTTGCAATTAAACCTATGAGTGTAGAAGAAGCGGCAATGCAGATGGATTTATTGGGACATAGCTTTTTCGTTTTCCGAAATGCAGAAACTGAAGAAGTGAATGTTGTTTATAAACGTAAAAATGGTACTTACGGATTAATTGAACCGGAATTTTAATAAATGCCCTCACGTATTTCGTGAGGGTTTTCCTTATAGAGTCATTTGCTTTCATGTAAATATTGCAGTATTGTAAATGAGGATAATGTTTGATATACTAATTTGGGAAAAGTACGACTAATAGAGTAATCATAAAGAAGGTGAACTAGTGAAAGGTTTATTGGAAAAGATCTTTGGAACGCATAGCGAACGGGAATTAAAAAGAATAGAAGGATTGGTTAATGAGATTGAAGCCTTGGGACCCCAAATGGAAAGTTTGTCCGATGCAGAATTAAGAGCTAAAACAGATGAATTTAAGAAAAGACTGGAAGAAGGACAAACATTGGATGATATTCTCCCTGAAGCCTATGCAGTTGTAAGAGAAGCCGCATACAGAGTTCTTGGTATGCGCCATTTTAGAGTGCAATTAATTGGTGGAATTATTCTTCACCAGGGAAGAATAGCAGAAATGAAGACAGGGGAAGGAAAAACTTTGGTTGCTACCCTTCCTGCCTATTTAAATGCTTTGGAAGGTAAAGGCGTTCATGTTGTAACTGTTAACGATTATCTGGCAAAACGTGACGCTGAATGGATGGGAAAAGTCCATGAATTCTTAGGTTTATCCGTAGGTGTAATTTTACACGATATGGATGCCGAAGAAAGAAGAAGGGCCTATAATTGTGATATTACCTATGCAACGAATAATGAATTGGGCTTTGATTATTTAAGAGACAATATGGTACTTTATAAAGAAGAAATGGTACAGAGAGACCTTCATTATGCAATCATCGACGAAGTGGACTCTGTATTGATTGATGAAGCAAGAACGCCTCTCATCATATCAGGAAGCAGTTCTAAATCTACCCATTTGTATAAAGCAGCAGATGTCTTTGTACGTCGTCTCCAAAAGGGAAGAGTGCTTACAGACGAATCTGCATTAAACAATTTAATGCGCCAGGAAATACAGGAAGAAGGGGACTTTGTTGTTGATGAGAAGGCTAAGACCGTTACATTAACAGAAGAAGGGGTAAAGAAGGCAGAGCAGTATTTTGGACTGGCTAATCTGGCAGACCCTGAAAATATGGAAATTCAGCACCATATTAATATCGCCCTTAAAGCGCATCATATTATGCATCTAGATAAGGATTATGTAATTAAAGATGGCGAAATCGTTATCGTTGATGAATTCACAGGGAGAATGATGCCCGGAAGAAGATATTCAGACGGATTGCATCAAGCCATTGAAGCTAAGGAAAATGTACAAGTGCAAAGAGAAAGTAAAACCTTGGCGACCATTACTTTCCAGAACTTTTTCAATAAATATCATAAAAAATGTGGAATGACTGGTACTGCTTTAACAGAAGAAAACGAATTCCGTGAAATATATGGTATGGACGTAATCGTTATTCCTACCAATAAGCCGGTGATTCGTATTGACCATCCGGATGTGGTATACAAAACTCAAAAAGCTAAATTTAATGCCGTTGTCAATGAAATAGAAGAATCTTATAAAAAAGGACAGCCGGTACTGGTAGGTACCATTACCATTGACACCTCAGAAATGCTTAGCCAAATGTTAAAGAAAAGAGGCATAAAGCATCAGGTATTAAACGCAAAATATCATGAAAAAGAAGCTGAAATTGTAGCATTAGCCGGACAAAAAGGTGCCGTTACCATTGCAACCAACATGGCAGGTCGTGGTACGGACATTAAACTGGGTGAAGGCGTAAAAGAATTAGGTGGTTTAAAGATTATAGGTACGGAAAGGCATGAATCAAGACGTATCGATAATCAGTTAAGAGGTCGTTCAGGCCGTCAGGGAGACCCGGGAGAATCTCGATTCTATATTTCTTTGGAAGACGATTTGATGAGATTATTTGGCTCTGACAGGATTTCAAAACTTGTTGAGACCATGGGAATGCCTGAGGATGAACCTATCGAGCATAAGATGCTTACAAAAGCCATAGAAAGTGCTCAAAAGAAAGTAGAAGGCAATAACTTCTCCATCCGTAAGCATTTGCTGGAATATGACAGAGTTATGAATGATCAAAGAGAAATCATATACAGTGAACGCCGCAAGGTATTGGAAGGAGATAACTTAAGAGATAACATTATAAAAATGGTTAAGGAAATCATTGAATCTTCTGTAGATATGTACACAGGAGAAAGTCCTCATGCAGATGACTGGGATATAGTTGGATTAAGAGAACATCTCACTAAAATCATGCCTATACAGGGCATAGAAATAACCAAAGAAGAAAGAGAAGATATTACTAAGGAAGCTCTAAAGGAAAAGATTATAGACAAGGCCCTTAAATTATATGAACAGAAGGAACAAGAAATCGGAGAAGAACAGATGCGTGAAATAGAACGGGTTATTCTTCTTCGGGTAATTGACCAAAAATGGATGGATCACATTGACAATATGGATCAGATGCGCCAGGGAATCGGACTTCGTGCATATGGCCAAAGAGATCCTCTGGTGGAATATCAGTTTGCCGGATACGATATGTTCGAAGAAATGAGTGCAAATATTCAGGAAGATACTGTTCGTGCTCTGTATCATGTAAAAATTGCTTATAAACCTGAAAGAGAAAGAGTTGCAGAACCAACTTCCACAAACAGAGGAGAAGAGTCCAGTGTAAAAACCCCTTATAAGAGGAAGGAAGAAAAAGTTGGAAGAAACGATCCTTGTCCTTGTGGAAGCGGTAAAAAGTACAAACACTGTTGCGGTAGAAATGCATAGTACAGTGAAATAAGGAGTTGATCAAGTTGTTAGAGCTGGAACAATTAAAATTAGAACTTCAACCCTATGAGGAAAAATTAGAGGAAATGGGGGCTTCACTTTGACATTGCCGGTGCCAAAGAGAAGCTAAAAACTTTAGAAGAGCGTTCCGCAGATCCGAATTTTTGGAGTGATATGGAGGAAGCTCAAAAAGTATTACAAGAAATAAAATCATTAAAAATCAAAATTCAAAAATATAATGAATTATACCAGGAATACGAAGATATAGTAACTCTGGTTGAAATGGGATTGGAAGAACAGGAAGAAAGCCTGATTCCTGAAGCTAAACAGGGGACTAAAGAATTTATCAGCCACTATGAATACATGAGGATTGCTACTTTGCTTGATGGCGAGTATGATAAGAATAATGCGATCCTTACCCTCCATTCAGGAGCGGGAGGAACAGAAGCCTGTGACTGGGTATCCATGCTCCTTAGAATGTACGTAAGATGGGCAGAGGATAAAGAATACAAGGTAGAGACTTTGGATTATTTAGCTGGAGATGAAGCCGGGATCAAATCCGTGACCATCAAAATCAGCGGAGAAAATGCCTATGGGTACCTAAAGTCTGAAAAAGGTGTTCATCGCCTGGTTAGAATTTCTCCTTTTGATGCTTCGGGAAGAAGACATACTTCTTTTGCTTCCTGCGATGTTATTCCTGAGCTGGATGATGATGTGGATATAGAAGTCAATCCTGAAGACCTTAGAATTGATACCTACAGGTCTACTGGAGCAGGTGGACAGCATGTAAATACTACTGACTCTGCTGTAAGAATTACCCATATACCTACGAATATTGTAGTTCAATGCCAAAATGAACGTTCGCAACATAAGAATAAAGAAATGGCCCTAAAAATGTTAAAAGCAAAATTGTATGAAAAAAAGATGGAAGAACAGATGGAAAAGCTTCAAGGTATTAGAGGCGAAGTGAAAGAAATCGGCTGGGGAAGCCAGATCAGATCCTATGTTTTTCATCCGTATAATATGGTAAAAGATCATCGCACCAATGAGGAAACAGGAAATGTTTCTGCAGTGATGGATGGTGAGATAGATCGGTTTATCAATGCATATTTAAAATGGATCCATTAATATTTGGGGGGAGGAAAAGCAATGGCAACCAAACAAGAAGTAATTTTTAAATTAGGTGGAGAAGAATATGGCTTGGACATTATGAAAGTGTATGGCATTGAAAAGTATCAGCAGATTACAAAAGTACCCAACACGCCGGAGTACATTGAAGGGATCATTAATCTAAGAGGAGAAGTGCATCCTATTTACAACTTAAGAAAGAAATTTAAAATGCCTGAAAAACCCATAGATGATGATACCAAAATGATCATCGTCAATTCTAATGACATGATGGTTGGTTTTATTGTAGATGCAGTATCTGAAATCAGACACATAGAAGAAAGCGATATAAAGCCGGCACCCAAACTTATTTCAGGTATTGACAGACGTTATATTATTGGTGTGGGTAAAGTAGGAGAAAGAATGATTATTTTATTAGATGTTGACTTAATATTAGAAGATGAAGAAAAGAGAGAAATTAGTCAAGTAATAGAAGAAAACAATGCTTAAGCAAAATTTTACAAAAAATACGGGAAAATCCCGTATTTTTTTATATCCATTTTTTATAGCAATTTGCTTGCACTTTTTCTGAAAGTATGATATATTCCTTGTTACAAGAACAAATGTCTATTATACAAATACAAGGAGATATTTATGAAAGAGAAATCTGGATATTATATAGTAAAACAGGATGTACTTCCTGAAGTATTTATTAAAGTCGTGGAAGCTAAGAGACTCCTGGAATCAGAAAAAGTACAAACGGTGCAGGAAGCTGTAGAACTCGTGGGAATCAGCAGGAGTTCTTTTTATAAATATAAAGATTCTGTATTTCCCTTTTTTGAGAATTCCAGAGGAAGAACGATTACGATTTCTATTCAGCTGGAAGATCAGGCGGGGTTATTATCTCATGTATTGAACGTTATTGCATCTGTCGGTGCAAATATATTAACCATTCATCAAACGATACCAGTGAATAAAATTGCCAATGTAACGATTACAATGGAAACCAATCCTATGAAGGATGATATTAAAGAGCTTATGGATCAACTAGAATCCATTGAAGGGGTTTTAAATGTTAAAATAATAGCTAGGGAGTGAAGAGTATGATCAATATTGCCATACTGGGTTACGGAACGGTAGGATCCGGTGTTGTGGAAGTTATTAAAACGAATCAGAGTAGTATTGATAAAAGAGCAGGAAAACATATCAACATTAAACATGTGCTGGATTTAAGAAAATTTCCTGGAGATCCTGTAGAAGAAATTTTAACAGATAACGTAGAAGACATCTTAAATGATGATGAAGTTAAAATTATAGTGGAAGTTATGGGTGGCGTTGAACCTGCTTATACCTATGTAAAAAGAGCGTTACTTAGCGGAAAAAGTGTTGTAACTTCCAATAAAGAATTAGTAGCGAAGCATGGGGCAGAACTTTTACAAATTGCCAAGGAAAAAAATATCAACTTCCTGTTTGAAGCCAGTGTAGGCGGAGGAATTCCTATTATCCGACCTTTAAATCAATCCCTGACAGCCGATGAAATTTATGAAATTACAGGTATTTTGAATGGAACAACCAATTATATTCTTTCTAAAATGGCTGATGAAGGCAGAAGTTTTGAAGATGTATTAAAAGAAGCCCAGGATAAAGGATATGCAGAAAGAGATCCGAGAGCAGATGTAGAAGGATATGATGCTTGCAGAAAAATTGCTATTTTATCTTCTCTGGCTTTTGGCATGCAAGTAGATTATGAGGACATATATACGGAAGGTATTACAAAAATCACAAAGAAAGATATGGAGTATGCAGAAAAACTCGGATGTTCTATTAAACTTCTCGCTACAAGTAAAAAGATTGATCATCGTATATTTGCCAGGGTTTCACCGGTCATGATTGATAAAGAGCATCCGCTTGCAACCGTAAATGGAGTGTTTAATGCGATATTTATCAAAGGAAATGTAATCGGAGATGTTATGTTTTATGGAAAAGGCGCAGGGAAACTTCCTACGGCCAGCGCTGTTGTAGCGGATATTGTAGATGCAGTCAAACATTTAAATCGTAATATTGTGTCCTTCTGGAGCACCGAAAAAATGAGCTTAATGGATTTAAAAGATGTAACTACTCAATATTTTGTAAAGATCCACTATGAAAATTTTGAAAAAGCAAGAAAAGAAGTAGAAAACTTATTTGGTCCAATAGACATCATCCAATTGGATAAAAAAGACCAGGAATTTGCATTTATTACACCAGAAGAAAGTGAAGGTACGCTTCAAGAAAAAATATTTACACTGAAAGAAAAGGATGATATAACAGAAGTGGGCAGCTTAATCAGAATCGAAAGATAAAAATAGGGGCGATATGATGAAATATGTTATAATTCTTGGGGATGGCATGGCAGACGAACCAATCAAGGAACTCAATAACCAGACTCCCCTGCAATATGCCAATAAACCTACGATGGATGCTTTGGCTAAGTTGGGCGAAATTGGGAGAGTTCACACAATTCCGAAGGGAATGGCTCCCGGAAGCGATACTGCGAATCTGGCTGTATTAGGATATGATCCCAGCCTTTATTATACAGGTAGATCTCCGTTAGAAGCGGTAAGTATGGGTGTGGAACTTTTAGACAGCGATATAACCTTTCGATGTAACCTGGTAACGCTCTCTGATGAAGGAGAATATAAAGACAAGGTTATTCTGGACCATAGTGCTGATGAAATTTCAACGGAAGAAGCCAGGGAATTAATAAAAGCTGTAAATGAGCACTTTAGATCAAAAGCTATAGAATTTCATCCAGGAATAAGCTACAGGCATTTAATGGTGTGGCATGAAGGCCCGGACGATTTTGATTTAACACCTCCCCATGATATACTGGGAAAGAGTATTAAGGATTATCTTCCTAAGGGTTCACAAAGTGGCACTATTTTAAATATGATGAAAGAGAGCTATGATTTTTTAAGTGTTCATCCTATCAATATTCAAAGAGTTAAAAAGGGTTTAAGACCTGCGAACTCTATTTGGATTTGGGGAGAAGGAAGAAGACCCAGGCTCCCTCTTTTTGAGGAAAAATACGGTCTAAAAGGCTCTGTAATTTCTGCTGTGGATTTAATTAAAGGTATTGGAATATGTGCAGGGCTAAAATCTGTAGATGTAGAAGGAGCTACCGGAAATATTCATACAAATTTTGAAGGGAAAGCTATGGCAGCGATCAATGAACTAAAGAATGGTCAGGATTTTGTGTACGTTCATGTAGAAGCACCGGATGAATGTGGACATAGGAACGAATTAGAGAATAAAGTGAAATCTATAGAACTTTTGGATGAAAAGGTTGTAAAAGTAATTGTAGAAGAGCTCAATTTACTGGGAGAAGACTATTCTATCATGATTTTGCCGGATCATCCTACACCCCTTAGGCTTAGAACTCATACAGATGACCCCGTACCGTATTTAATATACCGTAAAAATAAAGAAGTACTCAATCTGGAACAAAAATATGATGAAATATTCGCAACGAGCAGCAAGAATTGCTTTCCTATTGGGCATGAATTAATTGAATATTTCTTTAAAAAATGAGGAGGGACGAACTTGTTAATTGTACAAAAATTTGGAGGAAGCTCCGTAGCCAATGTAGAAAGAGTATTTAATGTTGCAAAACGAATTATTGAAACCTACAAGCAAGGAAATGATGTTGTCGTTGTTTTGTCAGCTCAAGGGGATACCACTGATGAACTGATTGCGAAAGCCCATGAGATTGATTTGCATCCTTCCAGAAGAGAAATGGATATGCTTATATCTACGGGTGAGCAAATATCTGTTGCACTTATGGCAATGGCAATTCAGAAATTGGGATATCCTGCTGTTTCTTTAAATGCTTTTCAGGTAGGTATGTATACAAATACTACCCATAGCAACGCAAGATTAAAGAAAATTCACACAGAGAGGATAGAGGCGGAATTAGACAGAAAAAATATTGTATTGGTTACAGGTTTTCAAGGCATTAATAAATTTGACGATATTACTACCCTTGGAAGAAGTGGATCGGATACCACTGCGGTTGCTTTAGCTGCTGCATTGAAAGCTGATAAATGTGAAATTTATACAGATGTTGACGGCGTATATACTGCTGACCCGAGAGTTGTTAAGGACGCAAGAAAATTAAAAGAAATTTCATATGATGAAATGCTGGAACTGGCTTCTTTAGGAGCAAAGGTTCTTCACAACCGTTCTGTTGAAATTGCTAAAAAATATAATGTAGAACTCGTTGTAAGGTCCAGTTTAAACAATGCAGAAGGTACAGTTGTTAAGGAGGTTTGTAATATGGAAAAAATGTTAGTAAGCGGTGTAGCAGGCGATAAGAATGTAGCCAGAATCTCGGTAATTGGCGTTGAAGATACTCCAGGGAAGGCCTTTGAATTATTCTCATTATTAGCAAAACATAAAATCAGTGTGGATATTATTCTGCAATCTATTGGTCGAGACGGAACGAAAGACATCTCCTTTACAGTAGCCAGAGACGATTTACATGATGCCCTCAAACTTATTAAAGAAAACCAAGAAAGATTAACGGCAAAAGATGTGGTATACAGTGATAAAATAGCAAAAGTATCCATTGTTGGAGCTGGAATGGCAACCAATCCTGGAGTAGCAGCAATGATGTTTGAAGCGATGTATAATGCAGGAATTAATATCCATATGATTTCTACATCTGAAGTAAAAATTTCTGTACTGATTGATGAAAAATATACAGAAGATGCGATGAATGCAATCCACGAGCAATTCAGACTGGCAATTGAAAGATAGGCTATAACACACAGCGGCTCCATGAACGCAATAAGCGTCCATGGAGCCGTTTTTATATCCAGCGGCCATTGACCGCTTATTTTATGAAATAAGAAAGTTGATTTTATTTGTCAGGACTCAAACTTTCTTATTTCATAAGTGTAACCTAGCCGCTGTTTGAAGGGATCAAATACTGGATTCAATATTATAATATGTATAGTACAAACGAGTGTTACAATATATGGAAAAAAGTAATGATAATTCTTTGTAAATATTGTTCAGACTAAGTAAATCGTTTATAATAATAATAAAGTAAAATACAAAATCGAAATGGTGAGAAACATGGACATTCTAAAAAAATTGCAGGAAGAATTTGAGTTAAAACCTTTTCAAGTTGAAAATACGGTTAAACTCATTGATGAAGGAAATACAATTCCATTTATTGCGAGATATCGAAAAGAAGCCACAGGCTCTTTAAATGATGTAACGCTCCGTAATTTTTATGAAAGGTTAACTTATCTTCGAAATCTGGCCGATAAAAAGGAGCAGGTTGTAAGAAGCATTGAAGAACAGGGAAAATTAACGGAAGAACTGGTTAAGCAGATTGAAAAAGCTGAAACTTTAACGGAATTAGAAGATATATATAGACCTTTTAGACCTAAGAGAAGGACGAGGGCGACCATTGCAAAGGAAAAAGGTTTAGAACCCTTTGCACAAATTTTATGGGATCAAGATTCCAATTTTAGCCCGGAGGAAATTGCTAGAGACTATATTAATCCTGAAAAAGAAGTATATACCATAGAAGATGCCCTGCAGGGGGCAATGGATATTTTGGCAGAATGGATTTCTGATGATGCCAGTTATCGCAAATATATTCGCCAGGAAACCTTTAGTAAAGGGTTATTGGTTACTAAAGCAAAAGACGAAGAATTAGAGTCTGTATATGAAATGTATTATGATTATAGTGAAGCAATAAAAAGCATTCCCGGCCATAGAATATTAGCCATCAACAGGGGAGAAAAAGAAAAAATCCTATCTGTCAAAATAGAAGCACCTGTTGAGCGGATAGGAGCTTACTTAGAAAAGCAAGTGATTAAGAATGATAAAAGTCCATTTTTGGATCTCATAAAAACTGTGATTGAAGATAGCTATAAAAGATTGATTGCTCCTGCTATAGAACGAGAGATCAGAAATGAATTAACAGAAAAAGCTGAAACAGGTGCCTTAGCTGTTTTTAAAAGTAATCTTTCTCAGCTTTTGATGCAGCCCCCTATTAAGAATAAAGTAGTTATGGGATGGGACCCTGCATTCCGCACAGGATGTAAAATTGCCGTTGTAGATGAAACAGGGAAAGTACTGGATACGACGGTAGTCTATCCGACTCCTCCGCAAAATAAAGTAGAAGAGGCAAAGAAAATATTAAAAGAGCTGATCAAAAAGTATAATGTGGATATTATTGCCATTGGAAACGGAACCGCCTCCAGGGAATCCGAAATGTTTGTTTCGGAACTGATTAAAGAGTTGGATCAGGAGGTGCATTATATTATCGTTAATGAGGCAGGGGCCTCTGTATATTCTGCTTCTCCTTTAGGTTCGGAAGAATTTCCTGAGTTTGATGTGGGCTTAAGAAGTGCGGCATCCATTGCCAGAAGACTTCAGGATCCTTTAGCAGAACTGGTTAAGATTGATCCAAAGTCTATTGGAGTGGGCCAATATCAGCATGATATGAACCAAAAAAGATTGGAAGAAGTCCTTGGTGGGGTTGTAGAAGATTGCGTAAACCGAGTTGGGGTAGATTTAAATACAGCTTCAGTATCCTTGCTTCAATATGTAGCAGGAATAAAAAATACCGTAGCAAAGAATATTGTAGAATATAGAGAAACCAATGGTAAATTTACAGCAAGGCAACAGCTCTTAAAAGTAAAGCAGTTAGGACCTAAAGTATTTGAGCAGTGTGCCGGATTTTTACGAATTCCCGAATCAGACAATGTATTGGACAGAACAGGGGTTCATCCGGAATCTTATAAAGTTGCAAAAGACTTGCTAAGATATCTGGGATACACAGAAAATGATATTTTGGAATTAAAAATAAAGAATATCAGAGCTCAGATCGAGGATATAAATATATTAGCCGGGGAATTGGAAGTAGGCGTGCCTACCCTTGAAGACATCATTAAAGAGTTGGAAAAGCCAGGGAGAGATCCAAGAGAAGATATGCCAAAGCCAATCCTTAGAAGCGATGTTCTTGAGCTTAATGATTTAAAGCCGGGCATGGTTTTAATGGGAACTGTACGCAACATTACAGATTTTGGAGCCTTTGTAGATATAGGCGTTCATCAGGACGGACTTGTTCATATCTCAGAAATGACAGAGAAGTTTATCAAGCATCCTTTGGAAGTAGTCAGTGTGGGAGATATTATTAAGGTATCTGTATTAAGTGTTGACATAAATAAGAAAAGAATAGCATTAACGATGAAAGGGATCTAAGGAAGGAGAAATAAAATGGAAGTTAGGTCGTTTAATGATGACTATCACGAGGTCGGCCAATTAGTATTAAATGCGCAGGTAAATAAGGAGACATATTTTTTCTATCCGGTTTATAAGACGGTAGAGGAAATGAAAAAAGATTGGGAGGGGAAAGAGCTTATCCTGATGGTTGCTGAAGAAGACAACCAGATCATAGGTTTTGGAGGCTTAGATTTAGTCCGAAAAGAAGGCAATCCCAATGCAGATTTGTATGGGATCCTTGTAAATCCGCTTTATCGAAGTCAAGGTGTGGGCAGTGCGCTAATGGAAGCTTTAATCCGTAAAGCGAAAGAAGTAGGTATTCGATCCATCTACGCTCAAATTGAGACCGATAATGAAGAAGGAATAGATTTTTTGATTAAGCATGGATTCGAGTATAAAAGAAGCTTCTTCAGAATGGAAATGAATGAGCCGATTTTTCAGGAAGTAAACTGTCCTGAAGGTATTGAAATCAGAAGATCAAAAGCAATAAAGGATAAAGCCCAGTTCTTGGAAACCTATGAAGAAATTTTTGGCAATCCCAAAGATGGAGAAAAGCAACTTGCAATTTTATCCGATCCGAATCATAGTCATGAGATTTTTCTGATGTACAGGGTGAGTAGAAGCACTGGAAAAGAAAAATTAATTGGATTTTGCGGCGTGGAAAGTATAGAAGAAGATGGTAAAATGAACCGTCGTATTGATACCTTGGGCGTTATTGATAAGTATGGAAGACGAGGAATGGGTAAAGTACTTTATATGACGGTATTAAATTACTATTGGTCTTTGCCTGATACGAGAAAGATTAGCATTACGCTAAAAAGCTCATCGGAAAATGTTAAAAAGTTTTATTTAAGTTGCGGCATGGAAGAAACGCAAAGTACAGAGACCTACAAATATGAACTAGAAGATTAAAATTTTATCATGTATGAAAGTTGACACATATAGAATCATATAGTATAATGAGTTCAAATTTAATAAGAAGATTCTTCAGGGCAGGGTGAAATTCCCGACCGGCGGTGATAGTCCGCGAGTGCGTTATGTACGCATTGATTTGGTGAAATTCCAAAACCGACAGTACAGTCTGGATGGGAGAAGAATGGCGTTATTACGCATTTCCAAGCAGTCCGAAGAATCCTCTGGCTGCTTTTTTTATTGCAGCCCATAAAATTTAAGGAGGAATGGAAATGGAAAGTATTCAAAGAGTAGCAGATCAAAAGAAAAGAGTGTTTGAAACAAGTAATTTAGTAAAGATGGGATTGTTATCCGCACTGGCATTTATCCTTATGAGACTTGACTTCCCTATACCTGGTTTTCCACCTTTTTTAAAAATGGATGTCAGTGATATCCCATCTGTTATAGGTGCGTTATCCATAGGGCCGGCGGCAGGAGTCATTGTTCAGTTGACCAAAGCATTTCTTTATATGGTATCAGGAAGCGATACAGGTTTTGTAGGGCCTTTAGCCAATTTTATTGTAGGAGCAGCCTATGTTCTGCCCCTTGGGCTTGTATATAAATATAAATCAAATTTAAAAGGTTTTATCATAGGATGTTTTGCAGGTACCATTACAATGGCAGCAATTGGAGGACTGATAAATTATTTTGTTATGATACCTTTTTATGCGATGATCTTTGGAATGAGCGTGGATGTAATCGTTTCTATGGGAACCAAAATTAATGCAGGCATCAATGATTTAAAGACTTTGGTTCTTTATTCTATAGTGCCTTTTAATCTTCTAAAAGCCAGCGGTATTTCTATTCTAAGCTATGGTGTGTATAAAGCACTATATCCCCTTTTTCACAGAAGTAAATAGTATAGAAGATGATAGAACGGTCATCCGTTCTTTTTTCTTGCATATTTTTATAAAAAATAATACAATTAAACATAATATATTAAGATAGTATAATATTGAAAGGAAAGAAATAATGGTTTATGAAAGCTATTCTGAAGAAGAAACCAAGCAATTAGGTATTAAGCTGGGCAGTTCATGTAAAAAGGGAGACATTTACTGTCTGATAGGAGACTTAGGAGTCGGGAAAACTGCTTTTGCCAAAGGGTTAGCAGAAGGGTTAAACATCTATGAACCCATTACAAGTCCTACCTTTACAGTTGTGAATGAATATGAAGGAAGAATTCCTTTGTATCATTTTGATGTATACAGAATTACCGATATAGATGAAATGGATGAAATAGGATATGAAGAATACTTCTTTGGTGACGGTGTATGCTTAATCGAATGGGCAGATATAATTGAAGACCTAATCCCGGATTCTGCTGTTTGGATTCATATAAAAAAAGATTTAAGCAAAGGTGAAAATTATAGAGCAATTACTATTTCGAATAAAAAGGAATGATTGAATTGAAAATATTAGCATTGGATTCATCAGGCAATGTCGCCTCTGTAGCTATTATAGAAGATGATCAATTATTAATAGAGCTTACAATGAACTACAAAAAAACTCATTCTCAAACCCTTTTGCCGATGATCGATTCCATTTGCAAAATGGTGAATCTGGATTTAGAATCCCTGGATTATATTGCTGCAGCCAGCGGGCCTGGTTCTTTTACAGGGCTTAGGATAGGGGTTGCTACTGCAAAGGGGTTAGCATATGCCCTTAATAAACCGATTATAGGAGTTCCGACCCTTGATGGGCTGGCATATAATATTACATATACCGACTATTTAATTTGTCCGATTATGGATGCAAGAAGGAATCAAGTGTATACAGCTTTTTATTTATGGGAAAAAGGCTTGTTAAAAAGACAGTCGGATTACTTAGCCATTGAAATTGATGAATGTGTAAAAAGAGCTAAGGAATATAATAAACCCCTTGTTTTTTTAGGAGATGGGGTACCGGTATACAAGGATAAGATAAAAGAAGCAATAGGTGATGGGGAATATTATTTTGCACCACAATCCTGCAATATGCAGAAGGCATCGTCCATTGGAAGTCTTGGAATGATTCTGGCTAAAGAAGGAAAAGCTCAGGATTCTATGGAGTTTGTGCCTTTTTATCTGCGAAAATCCCAGGCAGAAAGAGAATATGAAGAGAAGGCAAGAGGAAACCTATGATCAAAATTATTTCAATGAAAGAAGAACACATTCCCCAAATTTATGAAATTGAAAAAAGCTGTTTTACAATTCCCTGGTCTAAGGACGCCTTTGAAAAAGAATTGAAGGAAAATCCTTTGGCCTATTATATTGTGGCAGAATCCAAAGGCAATATATTAGGATATGCGGGAATGTGGAAGATCGCCGATGAAGGTCATATTACGAATATAGCAGTGCATCCTGATTTTCAGCATCAGGGCGTGGGAACCCTGTTAATGCAGGGCATTATTGAAGAGGCGCAAAGAAATCATTTCATAGGACTTACTCTGGAAGTGAGAGAAAGCAACATTAAGGCACAAAATTTATATAAAAAATTTGGTTTCGTCAATGAAGGAATCAGAAAAGGGTATTATCAGGATACAGGAGAAAATGCGGTGATCATGTGGAAATATTTTAAAGAATAGAACGTCTTCTAATTTTAGAAGGCGTTTTATTATAGGGAAGAAAATTGTCATACTACTAAAAACATTTTGATTTAAGAGAGGAAATCAATGCCCTTTATTGAATATAATAATATAGAGAAAGGAGTGGAAATATGAAGAAATTTCACGAATTATCCTATAGAGATTTGAAGAAGTTCATCGACCCCTCAGATTTTGATTTTAGAACCACCGACGAACTAGAGCCGATGGAAGGAATTATTGGTCAGGAAAGAGCGGTAAAAGCAATGGAATTCGGACTAAATATCAAAATGAGGGGCTATAATATTTATATGTCAGGCCCAACCGGCTCTGGTAAAACCACTTATGCAACATCCTGTGTCAGAGAAATTGCTAAGAATGAACCTGTTCCTTATGATTGGTGTTATGTATATAATTTTGCTAAACCAAGCAATCCTTTAGCACTTCGTTTTCCCCCTGGATTAGGAAAAGAATTTAGAGATGATATGGATGAGCTTATAGAGTTTTTACTTGAAGAAATTCCTAAAGCGTTTAATTCAGAAGAATATGAAAAAGAAAAAGCAGAAATTATAAAGCGTTATCAGACGAATAAAGACGAAATTGTTAAAAAGATGAAAGAAAGGGCAAAAGAGTTAGGCTTTGGCGTAAAGGTTACCAGTGCAGGCATATATTTTGTTCCCCTTATTAACGGAGAAGCAATAGATGAAAATGAATATGAGAATTTGAATGAAGAGATCAAAGAAAGATTTACAAAAGTGACAGAGGAGTTTCAGGATGAAGTATCAGATATCCTTAAAAGTTTAAGAGACTTGGAAAAGAAAGCAAAGCAGGAGATCGAAGATTTAGAATACAAGATAGGACTTTTTGCAGTAGGGCATCATATCAGTGCTTTAAAAGAAAAGTATAAAGAATTCGACAGAGTGAATAAATATTTAGAAGCTGTGCAGGAAGATATTCTAGAAAATATAGAGGAATTTTTAGAAAATGAGAGTGAAGAGGAAGATCAACTGGCTTCCATCCTTCCCTATGTCATCAGAAGGAATACTGAAGATGTGACCATAAAATATAAAGTCAATCTATTCATTGACAATACAGAAACTAAAGGCGCCCCTGTAATCATAGATTTTAATCCTACTTATAATAAATTAATTGGTCAGATAGAATATGACAATGAATTTGGAAACTTAACCACGGATTTTACGAAAATAAAGCCTGGGCTCTTTCATCAGGCTAATGGAGGATATTTAATCCTTCAGGCCATGGATGTACTTACGAATACCCAGTCCTGGGAAGCTATAAAAAGAGTTCTGAAGACAAAAGAAGTAAGCATCGAAAGTTTGCGAGAATTGATTGGTCTTACTGCTGTTTCTTCTTTAAAACCGGAACCTATCCCTGTAGATGTAAAGGTTATTATGGTAGGCAGCAGTTATATCTATAATCTATTATATGAATATGATGAAGATTTCAAAAAGCTATTCAAAATTCGTGCAGATTTTGATTCAGAAATGCCGAACAGTTCCCAAAATATTAAAATGCTTGCAAGGTTTATACGTTCTTTTTGTGAGAGAGAAAAGACAGCACCTTTTGATGCCGGTGCAGTAGCCAAGGTTGTGGAGTATGCTTCCAGGATGGCAGAAAATCAAGAAAAAATGACCACCCGATTTAACAGCATTGTTGAGATTTTATGTGAAGCAAATACGTGGGCAAAAATTGATCAAAAGGAGATCGTCACGGCAGAACATGTTAAAAAGGCGATTATAGAAAAAGAAAAACGATCCAACCTCTATGAAGAAAAAATGGAAGAGATGATGCATGAGAATATCATTATGATTGATTGTGATGGAGAAAAGATTGGCCAGATTAATGGTCTTGCGGTATTAGATACAGGAGACTATGTATTTGCAAAACCATCGAAAATCACTGCTACAACTTATATGGGACAGTCGGGCATTATAAATATTGAAAAAGAGGCCGAAATGAGCGGAAAAGTTCATAATAAAGGTGTTCATGTTCTGGCCGGTTATTTAGGCCAGACTTACGCACAGGAATTTCCTCTTTCTCTTTCCTGTAGGATTTGTTTTGAGCAAAACTATTATGGTGTTGATGGTGACAGTGCATCGAGTACGGAATTATATGCTATTTTATCCAGTCTTGCTGAAGTTCCGATTAAACAAGGCATTGCCGTTACAGGTTCTATTAATCAAAGGGGAGAAATTCAACCCATAGGCGGCGTATCTTATAAGATTGAAGGATTTTTTAAACTGTGTAAAGCAAGAGGATTAACAGGAGAACAAGGCGTTATTATTCCTTATCAGAATGTAAAAGATTTAGTGCTTAAGGATGAGGTTATAGAAGCAGTAAAAGAAGGAAAATTTCATATTTATCCAATACGCCATATTGATGAAGGTATAGAAATATTAACGGGTATTCCGGCAGGGCAAAAAGGAGAAAACGGCAGATACCCTGATGATACTATTCATGGAATGGTATATAATAAACTGAAACGATTTTATCGAGGCAGTCTTACTGAAACTAAAAAAATTGGAGGAAAAAGAAAGTAAATTACAAAAACCCCAAATCAAATCAAATTTTACCTCTATACATGTTAAAATGCGGAGGGTATAATAGATTCAAGGGATTTACCGAAGAATAAGCTTTCTATAGTATTTAGAAGATTTGATGGAGGGCAAACATGAAAAAGTACAAAAAAGTATCTATCGAAAAAGAGATCGTAGAAGAAGTATACTGCAACATTTGCGGAGAAAAAATCGCTAAAAACAGCCATAATCATTTTGAAGACTTCCTCCATGTAGAAAAGGTTTGGGGATATGATTCAAAGAAAGATGGCAAGAAAGATGATTTTGACGTTTGCCAGCGTTGTTATGAAGAATGGATCAAAACATTTAAGATTTCTATATAAGCTTTTGTCCTTGCAATCCTTACAAATCTGTTATACAGTATTTGTAAGGTTCTTTTTTTAAAACGAGAATGTTTGCCTTAGCTGCAGGGTTCAAACTTTCATGTTTCAAGAATGCCTGCGACTTTTTGAGGCATTTCATGAAACAGATGTATAGCGGTTTTATTGGGAGTGACAAAGGATGAATCTGAATGATGTAAAAGATAATTTAAAAAGTCAGGGATATAAATTAACGAATCAGCGAAAGGCTATCCTGGATGTTTTGATGGATCATAAAGGGCATGTTCTGTCTGCAGAGGAAATCTATGAAAAAACCAAAGAAAGATATGCCAAAACGAATGTTTCAACCATTTATCGCAATCTGGAAATACTGGAGAATGCCAATTTGATTCATAGAATCAATATGAATGGTGAAGCATCTAAATATAAGCTGATTTGCAATGATAAACACCACCACCATATTATCTGCAAAGAATGCGGAAAATCTCAGAGCATAGACTTTTGTCCGTTGCAGGATATTCATGATGAATTCAAGGATGAAGATTTCGTTTTAACGGACCACCGTTTTGAATTATACGGATACTGCAAAGAATGCATAAAAAAGAAGAATGAACAGGTTTAAAACTGTTCATTCTTCTTTTTTATGAAATAAGACCATAGTAAAGATCCAGGCTTTTATTTCACAAGAGGGATATAATAACTATCTTGCAGCATTCTTAAGATATTTAAATATCAAAACAGATACAAGGATGAGCACTGCAAGCAAAACAATGGTTCCTCCCGAAGCCAGTTCAAAATAGTAGGAAATGATAATTCCTAAAATGATTGCAGTTTGAGAAAAAATAATAGAAAGAATTGCAGCATGTCTAAAGCTGTGGGCAATTTGAAGGCTTGCTGCTACAGGCAGCACCATTAAGGAAGACACAAGAAGTATGCCCACAATACGCATGGATAGCGTTATAGTAATGGCAATGAGTACAATAAAAAATAAATTAATTCCTTTAACAGGGACACCCGATAAAAGGGCAGCTTCTTCATCAAATGCCATATAAAACAACTCTTTATAAAGAAGCCAAATAGAAACGATCACCAGAATACCTAAGCCTAAGATTATCCATAAATCCGAAGGAAGTACTGTTGTTATATTTCCGAATAAATAGCCTAATAAGTCAACATTAATGGATTTTGCGAGACTGATTAATATAACGGCCAGACCTATTCCAAAGGACATAATGATCGAAATGGATAGCTCGGCATATTTTTCATAACTTTTTCTTAATTTTTCAATGGCCAGGGCGGCAATTACCGAGAATACAAGAGTAACTCCCAGAGGAGATATATTAAGAAGTATTCCTGTGGCGATCCCTGAAAGGGCTACATGGGATAATCCGTCTCCAATAAGAGACATTCTCCTAAGAACAATAAATATGCCCATAAGAGGGCATAAAAAGCCAATGATGATCCCGGCAAGAAGAGCACGCTGCATAAAACTGTACGATAATATTTCCAGCACAGTAAAACTCCTTTCGTTAAAGGGAATTTTTAATGGTGATGATCCAGAAGATTCATTTTTTCACCATATACTTCTGAAAGAATTTTTGAAATAGGTACATTCGAATTCATATCATGAACAATCAATTTCTTTTCTCCCATGCAAGCTACACGATTTGCTTTTTCTGTAATGACACCTATGTCATGGGAAATCATTACGATTGTAATATGCATATTTTCATTCAGATTTTTCAATAGTTCATAGAAATTGTCCTGAGACTGAATATCGATCCCAACCGTAGGTTCATCCAAAAAGATGATTTGGGGAGAGCTTACCAAGGTTCTTGCGATGAATACTCTTTGCTGTTGTCCTCCAGAAAGATTTCCGATCAGTCTTTTGCTATATTCTTTCATTCCTACCAGTTCAAGAGCTTCGTATACCTTTTCCATATGGTATTTTTTGATTCTTTTAAACAGACCAAGCTGAGGATATAAATTGGCAGCAACCACCTCTTCTACAGTCGCAGGAAAGCTGGTGTTAAAAGAGGCAGCTTTTTGAGCAACATAACCGATTTTTCCCCAATCTTTAAAAGAGTCCATAGGTTGTCCAAATAATTTAATACTTCCTTTGGTAGGTTTTAATAAGCCGAGAACAATTTTAAGAAGAGTACTTTTACCCGAGCCATTAGGACCTACGATGCCAATATAATCCCCGCTTTTGATTTCAAAATTAATATTGTCCAGAATTAATTTGTCATTGTATCCAAAGGATAAATTTTTAATTTCCAGTATTGTATCCATAACTATTCTCCTAAAGCTTTTGTTAAAGCATTTAAATTTTCCTTCATAACGCTGATATAGTCTTTACCTTCATCTATATCCTTCTGGGATAAGCTTGATATATCATTCAGAACGGAGGTTTTTGCTCCTGTTTCTTTAGCAATAACTTCTGCCAGTTTAGGGCTTGCTAAAGTTTCAAAAAAGATGTATTGGATATTGTGTTCCTTGATAAAATCCGAAATCTCTGCCATTTGCGATGGTGTAGGTTCAGCCTGAGGAGACAGGCCGGATATAGAAAGTTGCTTAAGTCCATATCGGTGTGCCATATAACCAAAGGCAGCGTGAGATACAACAATTTCTTTTCTGGGAAGCTTGGATAATTCGCTGCGGTATTCTTCATCCAATTCCAGAAGGCTATTTTTTAATTCTTCAAAGTTACTTTCATAGAATGCCTTATTTGCGCTGTCCACTTTAACAAGAGCATTTTTTATACTTTCTGCCTGTGTAATGGCATTGATGGGGTCAAGCCATACATGAGGGTCATATACATGATCATGCTCATCTTCATCTTCAAGTTTAAGTTCATCTTCATGATCATGCCCGTCTTTATCTGATGTTAAAGGTTCTATATTTTCTGAAGTATTGATAATTGTTAAATTGGGATTACTAATAGAGCCAATGACTTTTTCAGCCCATGATTCCATTCCCAGACCATTATAGATGAGAAGATCTGCTTTCTCCATTTGTCCCATTAATTTTGCACTGGGCTCCCAGTCATGGGGTTCGGAACCAGGAGGCACTATAATGTGAAGATCCACTTTGTCCTGCCCGATTTTTTTTGCGAAATCGTATAGGGGATATATACTGGTATAGATCGTCACTAAATTTTTATTTGCGTCAGAAGATTCCTTTTGTGGAGGCTTATTCTGTGCTGAACAGCCGGATAAAGTGAATATAGACAGACTAAAGATCATTATACTCATCATACATAGGAAGAATCTTTTCATAATATACAATCTCCTTCGTCAATTAAACTTAAATGCAAAAGTTTTGCATTTAGAAGATTATCTTATGTAATATCATAAATTCCAAAAAAGTGCAAGAGGTATTTATTCATGGGCTTTTTTTTGATACAATGAACATATTCAATTCGGATATAATATTATAATGAACAATTATTCTAAAATATATTTTAAGGAGATTATTTATGCTAGATGTATGTCTTTTAGGTACAGGAGGAATGATGCCTCTGCCCAATAGATGGCTTACAGCTTTACTCATACGATATAATGGCAGAAAGATTCTTATTGATTGTGGTGAAGGAACCCAAATTACTTTAAAAATGTTAGGATGGGGATTTAAAACAATAGACACCATTTGCTTTACACATTATCATGGAGACCATGTTACAGGGCTTGCCGGGCTGTTATTGACTATTGGAAATTCGGGAAGAACGGAACCCATTACTTTAATAGGACCTGCAGGGCTGGAAAAAGTTGTCCAGGGATTAACGATTATAGCACCGGAATTGCCTTTTGAACTTAAATATATAGAGCTCTCGGAAGAGGCGGTTGTTCCGTCAGGGGACCTTCTCATAAAAGCCGTACCGGTTGAACACACTATTTCCTGTTTTGCTTATGTCGTAGAACTTCCAAGGCGTCCAAAGTTTATGCCTGACAAAGCAGCAGCCTTAAATATTCCTGTTCGTTTCTGGAAAGAGCTTCAAAAGGGAGAAACAGTTGAATGGAATGGCAACATTTATACACCGGATATGGTTTCAGGAGATCAAAGAAAAGGTATTAAAATAGCTTATTGCACAGACAGTCGTCCTGCTTTAGGACTTAAAGATGCTGTTTATAAATCCGATTTATTTATATGTGAAGGCATGTATGGGGATGACGAAGATAAACCCCAGGCACAAAAAAATAAACATATGACCTTTTCCGAAGCGGCAAATTTAGCAAAAGAAGCAGAAGTTGAAGAGCTGTGGCTTACTCATTTTAGCCCTGCCCTGTCAGAACCGAAAGCCTATTTAAGTGTAGCTACAGATATTTTTCCTAATACGAAATTAGGAGAAGATCGATTGATTAAGAATTTAAGTTTTAAAGAGGAAAAAGATGCATAATCGTGGTATAATATTATTAGTTCAGACTTTACTGTATATTAAGTCGTATCTGGTATAAGAGTATACAAAGCTAAAATACGGCGGTGAAATTTATGGAAGATTATGAGATTATTCAATGTTGCCTTCAAGGCAAAAAGGAAATGTTTGAGGAATTGGTCTCGCGTTATAAAAATTTGGTTTATTCCATTATTCTTCGCATGACGAACGATTCTGAAGAAGCGAACGATTTAGCACAAGAGGTCTTTATTAAAGTTTATCGCAATTTAGACAAGTATGAACCTACCTATAAATTCTCCACATGGATTATGAGGATTACTACAAATTTAGTGATTGATTCAAGAAGAAAACAAAAACAGTCTACGATCTCGGTGGAGGAAATGCCCTATGAACCTTCAACTGAAGGGGGCCCTGAAGAAGCATATCTTCGTCAAGAAAAATCCAATGAAGTTATGGATGCCTTAAATGCTCTTCCTGATATGTATAGGATTCCTATCATATTGTTTCATCAGCAAGGCTTATCTTACCAAGAAATATCAGATGTTATTAACGAACCCTTGTCAAAAGTGAAAAACCGGATCTTTAGGGCTAGAAAAATGTTAAAAGAATATCTTTTGAACTCAAAGGAGGGTGGAATATATGGAATGTAATCATGCAGATAAGCTGATGATGAAATATATGGATGGAATTCTCACTATGGAAGAGGCACAAAAGCTCAATTTTCATATTACGGAATGTGAATCTTGCCGGGAAAGCTTTTTTACTTATCAAATGGTGATGGATGAGCTTAGGGATGAATCGGCAATGAAAGCACCGGATGGTTTTGAATCGGAAGTTATGGCAAAAATAAAAGACATTGAAATAGACTATAAATTAAAAGAACCGATGCCTATCGAGAATATTTCTGCGATGCTATGGGGAGTATTTTCTTTGCTGTTTGGAATAGGCGTATTGCTTTGCATTTACAATCAGCCGGTTTTAAAGTTTTTGCTTGAGAACCCTTATACCAAGGATTGGGCACAAGCTATGATTCCTACGATGGATCTGTTAAATGAATATATTAATGACATAAAGACAAAACTACAGGAGTTTGTATCGGACGGAGGTCAAATTTTTACAGTTGTAAAAATGATTGCGGTACCTGTTTTAACTGTTCTTGCTTCAATAAAATATTATATTTACCGTAAGAAAAAGGTAGAGATATGAGAAAATCCCGATTCTTATATGGCGTTTTATTATTCATAATGTTCACAGCCGTTTCTTATGCTGTTACTGTTTATAATGAAGAAAGTCAGTTTTCTGGCTTACAATTCATGAAGCAGATTGAACTACAAGAGAAAACAAAAGGAGATACTCTTCTTTTGTTTTCTGATATACATATTTCGGGTACTCATTCAGGGAATATGTATGTAATCGAAGGGGAAATTTCAATTGACGGAATCGTCAATGGAGATATTTATATTTATGGTGGGAAAATATATATTGGTGAGACAGGAATAGTAAATGGGAAAATCAGAACCCTTTCATCCAATGTAGTATATCATCAAAAAGCGCAGGTTAACGGATCTATTGAACCTTTAATGGCTACTTTAAGGATTTTTATAAAACAGTGGGATGAAACACTGTTTTATCATTACACGGATGGCATTCCTTATTTTATTATCCAGTTGGCTAGAGCTGTTTTACAAGTCATCATAAGCCTGTTATTTTTATCACTTTCTGGCAGAACGGTTTTATTACAGGGTATTGTCTTAATCAATCAGACAAAGGATGTTCTGTATTTAGGAACAGTGATTTATTTAATGGGAATTGCACTTATACTGCTTTTTACTTTATCTTTAGTAGGATTTCCTTTTGCACTTTTATTAATCATAGTTGGTTTGCTGTTTGCCAGCTTGGGTATTACTGCTTTATCCGTGGTTATTGGAGAGTGGATTTTAGAAAGAATGGCCATATCCCAGGATGTATATATAAAATTTTGGATAGGGATAGGTATATTGGAATTAATAAAAAACATTCCTGTTGTGGGAGGAATGAGCAGAGTACTCATAATTCCTCTTCTTAGTTTGGGTATGTTTGCTCAAGTGATTCTGAATAAACTGTTAAATGTCCCCATTGCCTTTATCGAAGAAACTTACGAGAATAAATTTAATCCTTATTATCAGGCGAAACTTTATGAGACAATAACCAGAGACTTGAACAGGAGGGGGAAATGAGAGTGAAAAAATTCTTTGCAATTATTGTTCTCCTGATTTGCGTGGGCGCATACTATTATGGAGCAAAAGAAAAAGCCGTTAAGCAAGAAAAAACAACGGAATTTGATAAGATCATAGAAATGAGTAAGGAAGCAAATTATTTCAACGACCCTGATCAGCTCATGATAATGAATAATAGAATTATTTCCTATTTATATGGTGGGAAAGCAGAAGATGATCAAATCGAGCAGCTCGTTTCTATTCAAAGGACCTTGCTGGATAATGAGTTGCTGGAGATTAATCCTTTTGAAGCTCAATTAAGTAAAATCAAGGGAAAATTAGAAGAGTATAAGGAGAATAATTTAAAAGTAATTCAAATTAAGCAGCAATCCGCACAATACGATGGAAAAAATACTAATATTGCAAAAGTGAAGGTCATTCAATATATGAATGGAGGAAACGATCATTATCTGGAATATTATCTGAGAAAACAGCCAGACGAGACATGGAGAATTCTTGGGTGGGAAGTAATAGACGAATTTGAGATATCGGAGGAATTGAAAATATGAAAAACAGTGAGGATATTTATATATTAGCAGTTGAAACTTCATGCGATGAAACGGCTGCATCAGTTGTCAGAAATGGAAGGGATGTTTTGTCCAATGTCATTTCATCCCAAATAGATCTTCATAAGCAATATGGAGGAGTTGTTCCGGAGATTGCTTCCAGGAAACACGTAGAAAAGATTAATCCGGTTATTCATGAAGCCTTAGAGCAATCTAAGATTTCCTTGCAAGATATAGACGCCATCGGGGTTACTTATGGCCCTGGTCTGGTTGGAGCGCTTCTTGTAGGGTTATCTGCAGCTAAGGCTTTAGCTTTTGCTGTAAAAAAACCTTTAGTAGGGGTGCATCATATAGAAGGGCATATATCGGCCAATTATATTGAAAACAAAGAATTTACTCCTCCTTTTGTGTGTTTAATTGTTTCTGGTGGTCATACCCATTTGGTTCATGTAAAAGATTATGGTGAATATGAGATTTTAGGTAAGACAAGAGATGATGCTGCGGGAGAAGCCTATGACAAAATCGCAAGGGCAATTGGTCTCGGTTATCCGGGAGGCCCTAAAATTGATCGGTTGGCTAAAGAAGGCAATCCGAATGCAATTGATTTCCCAAGAGCTTATTTGGAAGATGGGTCGTTCGATTTTAGTTTTAGTGGCTTAAAATCTGCTGTTCTTAATCATTTAAACAGATGCAAAATGATGGGAGAAGAAATCAATGACAGAGATATCGCTGCAAGTTTTCAACAATCCGTCATAGATGTTTTGGTGTCTAAAACGGTGGCAGCAGCAAAAGAAACAGGCGTAGACAAAATTGCCATGGCAGGAGGGGTTTCGGCCAACACGGCCCTAAGGAAGGCTATGCAGGAAGCTTGTGGCCAGGAAAATATCTTCTTTCAATGTCCATCCCCTATTTTATGTACAGATAATGCTGCTATGATTGGCTGTGCTGCTTATTATGAATATATTAAAGGGGTACGGCATGGACTTGATTTAAATGCGGTACCTAGTCTAAAATTAGGTCAAAGATATGTATAAAAAATTTAATTTTAAAAAATCTTTATTTTTTACCAAATTTTGTTTAAAATAATTAATGGATGTTTATAATTAAAAGGGGGTGAGATCATGGGAAAAATTTTAAGAGTCATTATTGCGATTATACTCGGAAGTCTGACCTATGTCTTATGTAATACTTTATATATTGGGTATTTAAAACCAATAGACTTTTTTGGACAGGTGCCTGAAAAGTTTGATTTTATCTTTGCTCTAGGTGTTGCATTATTAGTACTCATTATATGTTATATTACGGTATCATCTATAATTACTGACTTAATATTAAAGCAAATGAAAAGCTTGGAAGAATTATTTACTAAAATGAGCCTGAAAGAAATTATCATTAATGTCGGTGGAATTTTCGCCGGATTGATTCTAGCTAATTTACTGGGGATTGCTGTATTACAGTATGGTCCTATCGGAACTCTGATCATACTAACTTTGAATTTGATTTTTGGATATTTGGGATATCAAATCGCCCAAAGGAAAAAAGAAGAACTCAAAATATTAGAGACTAATCCTGTTGTCGAACATGAGATAGCAAAACCTAAGATTTTGGATACAAGTGTTATTATTGACGGAAGAATTTTAGATATTTTAAAGACTGGGCTTGTCGAAGGAAAAATACTCATACCTACTTTTGTTTTGGAAGAGCTTAGACATATAGCGGATTCATCTGATACGCTTAAAAGAAACAGAGGACGAAGAGGTTTGGATATTTTGAATGCTATTCAGAAACAGTTGGAGATTCCTGTAGAAATTGTGGAAATCGATTACAAAGATATTTCAGAAGTTGACAGCAAGCTGTTAAAGATGGCACAGGAGCTGGATGCCATTGTTGTTACCAATGACTTTAACTTAAATAAGGTAGCTGATTTTCAAGGCGTATTCGTATTTAATATTAATGAACTTGCCAATGCAGTTAAACCGGTAGTGCTTCCGGGAGAAGACATGGAAGTAACGGTAATTAAAGATGGTAAAGAGGATGGACAAGGAATTGCTTATCTAAACGACGGAACTATGATTGTCATAGAAGGTGGGAAGCGCCACATTGGCGAAACCATTAAGGTGCTTGTCACAAGTGTACTTCAGACAGCAGCTGGAAGAATGATTTTTACTAAAGCAAAAGATGAATAAATTAAAACTCCGGAGTTTTTCTTCGGAGTTTTTTAAAGGAGATCGCTATGGATAACAAATATACTACAGTTATTATACCTGCCGCAGGAAAAGGCAAGAGGATGGGCGCACAAATCAGTAAGCAGTATTTGGAAATAGGAGACAAGCCTATTATTGTACATACGATTGAGAAGTTTGATCAATCACTTTTGATTCATGAAATTATAGTCGTTACATCAAAAGAAGAAATGGGATACTTTAAAGAGGAGATTCTATCCAAGTATCACTTTAATACACCCATAAAAATTGTTGCTGGGGGAAATGAAAGGCAAGAATCCGTATATAATGGTTTGAAAAATATTTCCCCTAAAGCTGAAATCATTCTCATCCATGACGGAGCCAGACCTTTTATTTCAAAAGAAGAGATCGAAAAAAGTATTGAAGGGGCCAAGGTGTATGGAGCTTGTGTTCTTGGAGTAAGAGTAAAAGATACTATTAAAATTTGCAATGAAGAGGGATATGTAGAAAGCACACCACGAAGAGAAAGTTTATGGGCAGTACAAACACCACAATCGTTTCAAAAGTCTATTATCATGGAAGCGCATAGAAAAGCGGCAGAGGAGCACTTTTTGGGAACAGATGATGCCACATTGGCAGAACGATTGGGATATCCTATAAAGATCATAGAAGGAAGTTACCAGAATATAAAAATCACAACTCCTGATGATTTGACAATAGGAGAAGCAATTCTAAGAAAAAGCCTATAATATCGTGTTTTAATACATATTGATAAAATGTGATATAAAATTATTAAGAAAAAATAATAAAAATGTCTTGACTTTGTGTTTTAGATGTGTTATTTTATATAAGCGCTCGGCAAGAGCGGTAATTAAATAATGGAGAGGTGTCCGAGTGGTTTAAGGAGCTGGTCTTGAAAACCAGTGACTCCGAAAGGGGCCGTGGGTTCGAATCCCACCTTCTCCGTTCATATTGTTTTTAAAGTCAACCTTTTTGTTGTGGAGAAGTACCCAAGTGGTTGAAGGGGCTCCCCTGGAAAGGGAGTAGGTCGTTAATAGCGGCGCGTGGGTTCAAATCCCACCTTCTCCGCCATTAAATTAAAAAAGTTGTTGACAGACAATGTGATGCGTGATATAATGTATTTCGTTGTCGCAAAAACAACTATTCTAATAATTAAAACATTATTAATTTCGATCTTTGAAAACTAAACAGCACACTAAATTAAACCCAATCAATTCCATTGATTGAAGGATAGAAAAAGCTAGCAAAAACTAGCAAGGATTATAACATGAGAGTTTGATCCTGGCTCAGGATGAAC
>NZ_JAFBEP010000017.1 GCF_016908775.1 Defluviitalea raffinosedens
TATCGGTTATATGACTCCTCAACAGCTTGAAGATGCTTTAAGAAAAACTGCATAAAAATTTGAGTTTTTGTGTCTACTATATTGACATAAATCCACTGCTATTGCTATAAGTTCTGCAAAATCTTTTAAAGCTCTTGTGGGAGAAGAACCTGTAGTGGGTATGCTTTCATTCTCTACTAAAGGCAGTGCAAATCATCCTGATGTGGACAAAGTTATTGAAGCTACAAAAATTGCAAAAAAATTGGCGCCAGATTTAAAAGTTGATGGAGAATTGCAGCTGGATGCTGCGATCGTACCAAGTGTTGGTGCAAGTAAAGCTCCGGGAAGCGAAGTAGCAGGAAAAGCAAATGTTCTTATATTCCCTGATTTGGATGCAGGCAATATCGGCTATAAATTAACTCAAAGATTAGCGAAGGCTGAAGCTTACGGTCCAATTACTCAAGGAATCGCAAAACCTGTGAATGATTTATCAAGAGGTTGTTCTGCTGAAGACATCGTAGGCGTTGTTGCAATTACTTGTGTTCAGGCTCAATTATCCGAGTAAAAACGAATATCTGATTTTCTTTTATTATTTTGTATACATTTAAGGAGACGATTATCGATGAATATTCTTGTAATTAATTGTGGAAGTTCTTCTCTTAAATATCAATTAATTAATATGAATGAAGAAAAAGTATATGCAAAGGGTTTATGTGAAAGAATCGGTATAGATGGTTCCAGACTTAAACATACACCTTCTGGAAAAGATACGATCATAATTGAAGCACCTATGCCAAATCATAAGGAAGCGGTAAAAATGGTTTTAGATGCTTTAACCCATGAAGAATACGGAGTTGTTAAAAGCATGGATGAAATATCTGCTGTTGGACACAGAGTTGTTCATGGCGGAGAAAGCTTCAGCGAATCCGTTATAATAGATGAAGAAGTTAAAAAAGCGATAGAAGCTTGCAGTGAGCTAGCTCCATTACATAATCCACCAAACTTAATTGGAATTGAAGCTTGTCAGCATTTGATGCCAAATACACCTATGGTAGCTGTGTTTGATACTGCTTTCCACCAAACGATGCCCAATTACGCATATTTATATGCTATACCATATGAATTGTATGAAAAACATAAGATCAGACGCTATGGATTCCATGGAACATCTCATAAATATGTTGCTTACAGAGCAGCTGAATTGCTTGGAAAACCAATTGAAGAATTGAAAATTGTTACTTGCCATTTAGGAAATGGTGCGAGTGTATGCGCAGTGAAAAATGGAAAATCTGTTGATACCAGTATGGGCTTTACTCCTTTGGCAGGTTTAGTTATGGGAACACGCTGTGGAGATATCGATCCAGCAATTGTAACTTACTTGCAAGATAAAGAAAACCTTTCTGCTCAAGAAGTAGACAACTTGCTTAATAAAAAATCCGGTGTTCTTGGATTGTCAGGAATATCCAGCGATTTCAGGGATATTGAAGATGCAGTAAAAGAAGGCAATGAAAAAGCAGCGGTTACAATGGATGTGTTCAATTATATTGTTGCAAAATATGTAGGTGCTTATGCTGCAGCTATGAACGGTCTTGATGCAATAGTCTTTACTGCAGGTTTAGGAGAAAACAATCATGAAGTACGTAGAGATGTGTGTAAATATTTAGAGTTCCTTGGAGTTAAAATTGACGAAGAAAAAAATCAATGCAGAGGTGTAGAAAGAGATTTCTCTGCAGAAGGAGCAAAGATACGTACATTAGTGATTCCTACCAATGAAGAGCTGATGATCGCTCGCGAAACAAAGAATTTGCTCAAAAAATAATTTATTGACAAATAATATTCCTGTATGTATAATATCAAGAGTGAGCCTGCAGGAGTGATATAATGATAGTAAATGTATCGAAAATCATTAAAATTCCTGATATAACTATGGAATTGTCTTTTGAAGAAAAGATAGATTTCATAGAATCTAGTTCTGGAAAAATAAAACTTCTTAAGCCTGTATATTTTACTGGTACAATAGCAAATGATGGGAAAGTACTTTATTTGAAAGGTAATCTTTCGACTGTTTTAGAGTTGTACTGTGATCGTTGTACAAAACCAGTGGAGACCTCTTTATCGATAAATATTGAAGAAAAGTTCAGTAGTGAACCAATCGATGAAGAAGAAATTCATGAAATTAATAGTGGAAGTGAAATAGATTTAACACCAATATTCATTGACGCTATTTTGTTGAACATACCAATGAAAATAGTATGTGATACACAATGTAAAGGTCTTTGTTCGCAATGTGGACAAAATCTCAATGAAGGTACGTGTGACTGTAACCAAAATGAGTATGATCCACGATTTGCAGTTCTAAAGACTTTGTTTAAGGATTCTGAATAACTCTTCCACTTTAAGTGCTTTCTATTATAGCAGTTTTGAGACGGATAAGGAGGTGTAGAAATGGCTGTACCAAAAAGAAAAACATCCAAATCTAGAAGAGATAAAAGAAAAGCAAATTGGAAGTTAACTGCGCCAAATTTGGTTGAATGTCCAAAATGCGGAGAAGCTATGATGCCTCATAGAGCATGTAAAGCTTGTGGAACATATAATAAGAGAGTAGTATTAGACGTAGAATAGTAAAAATTAAAAGACAGCTTTGGCTGTCTTTTATTGTACATAAAAACTTTTTTTGACTTCCTAATAAATGTCCCTGGGACAGAATGGAGGATAATATGTCAGATCAAGTAATTGTTGCTGTGGATGCCATGGGTGGTGATCATGCTCCCCGTGAAATAGTAAAAGGCTGCATTGAAACGACAAATCTGGATGACATCAAAATTATTTTAGTTGGAAACGAAGATCAAATTAAAAATGAATTAAGTCAATATACTTATGATCAATCCAAAATATCCATTGCTCATGCTTCCGAAGTCATCACAATGGAAGATTCTCCTGTGACTGCTATAAGAAAGAAAAAAGACTCCTCAATGGTTGTTGGATTAAATCTTTTAAAACAGAAAGAAGCAGATGCTTTTATTTCCGCTGGAAATACTGGAGCACTCTTGGCAGGAGGTACTTTTCTTGTGGGACGTATCAAAGGAGTAGAACGACCTGCTCTTGCTCCTCTTATTCCCAATAAGAAAGGTTTTTCTTTGTTGATCGATTGTGGTGCTAACATGGATTCAAAGCCTGGTTATTTAGCTCAATTTGCTCAAATGGGTTCGATTTATATGGAAAAAATTATGGGTATTTCTTCCCCTAAAGTAGGATTGGTTAACGTAGGTGCAGAAAAAGAAAAAGGAAATCAATTAACAAAAGAAGCCTACTCACTCATTGAGGCATTGGATGTTAATTTTATAGGAAACATAGAAGCAAGAGATATCCCTTACGGGGAAGCAGATGTTATTGTATGCGATGCATTTACAGGTAACATCATTTTAAAATATACAGAAGGATTTGGGCTTGCTTTATTTGACATCATAAAAGAAGAACTCACAAGAAACACGTCATCAAAAATTGGTGCGTTGCTTTCCAAGTCAGCTTTTAAGCGAGTGAAGAATAGATTTGATTACACTGAATATGGCGGAGCACCTATGTTGGGACTTCAGGGATTAGTTGTAAAAGCCCATGGCAGTTCAAATGCCAAAGCAATTGGAAGTGCTATTCGCCAAGCCATAAAATTTAAAGAGCAGAAAATTGTAGATCAAATTGAGCAAAAAATAAACCAATAATGCATTTTCATATTGACTGCTTAATGAGTATATACTATTATCAAAGTATAAAATCTGGAAGAGGTGATTACATGATACTTAAAAGAGTGAAAGAAATTATTGCTGAACAACTTAATATTCAAGAATCAGAAATTACCGAAGAAACATCTTTTCAAGATGATTTAGGCGCAGATTCCTTGGATATTTTTCAAATTATTATGGCATTAGAAGAAGAATTTGATATGGAAATTTCAAATGAAGATGCAGAAAAAATTACAACTGTAGGTGATGCAGTGGAATATATTAAAAATGCAGTTGCTTCTGAATAAAAAGTCCTCTAAAAGGGACTTTTATTATTGTATAAAAAATTTATGGAGGCAAGAAATAATGAAAAAATCGAATCCCAGAAAAATTGAGGATTTAGAAAAGATCATCGACTATTCATTTAAAGATAAGAACTGGATCATTGAGGCTTTGACACACAGTTCGTACTCCAATGAAAGTAAAAAACAGTATCTTCCTAATAATGAACGATTAGAATTCCTTGGAGATGCTATTTTGGATTTAATTATCAGTGATTATATTTTTCATAAATATCCTGATATGCCTGAAGGAGAATTAACGAAACTCCGGGCAAGTATAGTATGTGAGCCCTCCTTGGCAGATGCAGCTTTAAAAATTCATTTGGGTGATTTTATTTATCTTGGAAAAGGTGAAGAATTATCTGGCGGACGAGAACGGGTTTCCATTCTGGCAGATACTTTTGAAGCTTTATTAGGCGCAATTTACCTTGATGGAAAGATGGAAAGTGCCATTAAGTTTGTACAAAAAGTATTAATTCCGTCCATCGAGTTCATCAAAAATAATCATATGTACATGGATTATAAAACCTTACTGCAAGAGAAAATTCAAAAAACCAGTTCCTCGCCAATAGACTATCATACAATCAATGAAACTGGTCCCGATCACAATAAAGAATTTTTTGTTGAAGTAAGACATAATGGCACTGTGCTTGGTCAAGGGAAAGGTAAAAGCAAAAAGGAAGCGGAGCAAAATGCAGCTTTCAATGCACTCCATTCATTCATGAGGTGAAATTATGTATTTAAAAAGATTAGAAATACAAGGCTTTAAATCCTTTGCTGATACCTTGAAATTGGATTTCAATAAAGGTATAAGTGCTGTCGTCGGCCCTAACGGAAGTGGAAAAAGTAATATTGCAGATTCTATTAGATGGGTTTTGGGAGAGCAAAGTGCAAAAACTCTTAGAGGCTCAAAAATGGAAGATATCATTTTTGCAGGGACTCAAAACAGAAAACCCCTTGGATTCGCTGAAGTTACTATTACTTTTGACAATTCTGATGGGAAAATACCTATTTCTTTTGGAGAGGTAAGTATCACTAGAAGAATTTATAGGTCTGGAGAAAGTGAATATTCTATCAATGGGACCTCCTGCCGTTTAAGAGATATTTATGAGTTATTCATGGATACAGGTGTGGGGAAAGAAGGTTACTCCATTATTGGACAAGGTCAGATTGATAGAATACTCAGTAGTAAACCAGAAGACAGAAGGTTCCTATTTGAAGAAGCAGTGGGTATTGTAAAGTATAAAAATAGAAAACTGGAAGCAGAAAAAAAATTAGAAATTGAAAGACAGAATTTAATACGGGTAGAAGATATCATTTCCGAACTGGAAAAGCAAATACAACCTTTATCCCTTCAGGCAGAAAAGGCTAAAGAATATTTAAGTATTAAAGAAAAACTAAAAATCGTTGATTTAAACATCTTTATTGAAGAAGCAGACCAATTAAGAAAGGAATTAACCACTTTAGAAGAATCCTCTTCTATTAATGAAGAAGAGTTAATGCGTCAAAAAAATTTTTTGTCTGATCAAAAAGAAGAATACGCCAGAATTCGACAAGAAATAGATAAGACGGAAGAAGAAATCTTTCAAATTCAAAATAATATTTCAGATATTAAAACTTTAATTGAAAAAATAGAAGGAGATAACAAAGTTATTCTTCAGGAAATTCATCATCTAAGTCAAGATATCCGAAGACTTCAAAACGAATGCGAACAGCTCCAGGGCAAAGTTGTTCAAAAAGATGAAGAAAAAGTTCAGCTTTCTTTTAAAGCTAATGGGATTACATTAGAATTAAAAAGTAAAAAAGCGATTTTAGAAGAAAAGGAACATCATTTTAACGAGCTTACGAAATTACTGTCTGCCAGTGAAACGGAAATTGAGAGATTTAAATCTGATATTATCGAAAAAATGAATCAGTCCTCAGATTTAAAAAGCAACATTCAAAAAATGAAAGGCCTTTTGGAGCAAATAGAAAATCGTAGGAATCAGATTGAAACAGAAAAAAGCCGTATTAAAAGTCAATATAAAGAACAAGAGGTTCATTTAAAAGCTCTTAATAAAATTCATGAAGACAAGCAAAGTAAAATCCAGATTTTACAAAAGGATATAGATGAACTCAAGGTTCAAAATAAACAGATTCTTGAAGCCATCCAGCAAAAAAACAGACATACAAGTGCTTTAACAGAAAAAATGCATCAACTCAAATCCAGGCAGCAGATTTTAGAGCAGATGGAAAAAGAGTTTGAAGGTTTCAGTAAAAGCGTTAAAAGTATTTTGCGGCTAAAACAAGAGCATCCTGAATCCTGGAAAGGTATTTGCGGTGTGGTTGCTGAGCTGGTTAAAGTTCCCGAAGGATATGAAACTGCGATCGAAGTTGCTCTTGGAAGCAGTATGCAAAATATTGTTACTACTACTGAAGAAGTATCGAAAAAAGCAATTGAATATTTGAGAAAAAATCAATTAGGCAGGTCTACTTTTTTACCTCTATCTGCGATAAAAGAAAAAGAATTAGGTAAAGAAAAAAATCAATTGATGCAAGAAGAAGGCGTTCTTGGTATTGCTTCTTCAATTATTAGTTATGAACCGATTTATCATAATGTTATTTCTTATTTATTAGGCAGAGTAATCATTGTTAAAGATTTGGACTGTGGAATAGCTATTGCAAAGAAATATGACCATAAATATAAGTTAGTTACTCTGGACGGAGATGTTTTAAACGCTGGAGGTTCTATGACCGGAGGAAGCATCTATCAAAAAACAAGCAGTATTTTTTCCAGATCAAGAGAATTAAGAGAATTAACCAGTGAGTTGAATACCGTTGTGGATGCATTAGAAGAAGCAAAAAAAGATTTGATCAAGTATGAAGAAACCAAGAATCAAAATTTAAGCGAAATTGAAAATAAGAAATCAGTCCTTCAAGAGCTGAATATTGAGTTGGTATCAAGAAATCATGAGATTGAACAGTGTAAAGATGCTCTTTTGCAAATAGAAAATAAGAAAAAGCAATTTGCATTAGAAGAAGAGCAATTAAATATTCAATATGAAGATTTATTGGCTAAACTGTCCGAAAAAACTAAAGTACTCAATGATATAGAAAAAGATATTGAAGAAATTCATAGCAAAGTAGATACACATCAATCCCATATTCAAAGTGAACGGGCTTTAAAAGAAGACTTAACTCAAAGCATTACGGAATTAAAAATTCAGATTTCTTCTTTAGAACAAAATAACGATCATATCAGTGAAAATATAGAACGACTGGAAAATGAGATTCAAGCTTTAATCTTGGAAAAACATAAAAAAGAAGAAGAAATAAAAAATTGCTATCAGCAAACTGAATTTAAGCAGCAAGAAATACAAGAAAACAAAAGTAAAATAGATCATTTATATTTATCTTTACAAGATAAAACTAATAGCCAAAATGCTTTGCAGGAATCTAAAAAAGAACGCTTGGTAAGGATTCAGGAATATGAAGAGAAAATCAATAAAACTACAGAAAATATTGAACGTATTCAACAGGAAATACATCGTCTGGAAAACAAAAAAACAAAATTTAAACTGGATCAGGAAAATTTGTTTAATCGTATCTGGGAAGAATATGAAGAAACCTATACCTCTGCTCTAAATTATAAAAAAGATATGGGGTCTATTGCTCAAATGAAAAAGCTGTCCGCTGAGTATATCACTCAAATCAAAAGCCTGGGCCATATAAATTTAGAAGCAATCAACGAATATGAAAAAGTAAAGGAACGTTATGAATTTTTGTCTGTTCAGAGAGATGATATATTGAATGCTGAGCAAAAGCTGCGTAATATTATTCAGGAATTAACAGCTTCTATGGAAAAGCAATTCAAAGAGAATTTTGCTGTTATTTCTTCTAATTTCAATGAGGTATTTAGAGAATTATTTGGAGGCGGGAAAGGATATCTTCAACTGACAGAGGAAGACAATGTTCTTGAATCGGGAATCGAGATTATCGCTCAACCTCCGGGTAAAAAACTTCAAAATATGATGCTTTTATCAGGAGGGGAAAGAGCATTGACTGCTATCGCTCTATTATTTTCTATTTTAAAAATGAAGCCTTCCCCATTTTGCTTATTAGATGAAATTGAAGCCGCTTTAGACGATGCAAATGTGAATCGTTTTGCCCGTTTTTTAAAAAGATTTGGTGATCAGACTCAATTCATTGTTATTACACATAGAAAAGGAACTATGGAAGTAGCAGATACCTTATATGGCGTAACCATGCAGGAACAAGGAATTTCGAAATTAGTTTCAGTAAAGCTTTCTGATGTAGTGGAAAATGAAGAAGCAAGTTAATATAAGGAGTGAAATCATGGGATTATTTAAAAAATGGTTTGGGAAAGAAAAAAATCAAAATGAAGAAACGAATGAATTTCAACATTCAGAAGAGCAAAATGAAGCTTCTATTGAAGAAGTTTTAGAGACAGAAGATGAAAATACAGAATCAGCGAATCCTGAAGACTTTCAAGATACCGATGAAGAGGAAGAAGAAGCAGTAAAAGCAGATGATTTTGAAAACAATGAAGAGAATCTTGTTTCTGAAGATATTGACATAGACTATGCTCCTGAAACAGATTATGTTTCAGAATCAGACGAAGGTATCAGTGAAGAAATTGATCAGGAGACAAATGAAGAAGGAATTGAAGAAACAACTGAGGAAAATCCTAAGCCTAAAGTAGGTTTTTTTGCTAAACTGGTTAAAGGACTTACTAAGACAAGAAGCAACATTATGGATGGAATCGATCAAGTCCTTAAGTCCTTTAAAAAGATCGATGAGGAATTATTTGAGGAATTAGAAGAAGCTCTTATTATGGCGGATATAGGTGTAGAAACTACACTTAAAATTATTAATGAGTTAAGAGTAAAAGTAAAAGAGCAAAAAATCACTGAAGCTTCAGAACTTAAAAGACTTCTTATTGATGAGATTTCAACCCTTCTTGAACAAGGAGATCATGAAATTCATATCGATGAAAGCCCTACTGTTATTTTAGTAATCGGTGTGAATGGCGTTGGCAAAACAACGACAATTGGTAAGCTGGCTCATCATATGAAGCAGCAAAATAAAAAAGTATTGCTGGCGGCGGCAGATACTTTCCGTGCAGCAGCTATAGACCAACTGGAAGTATGGGGTAACAGAGCGGGGGTAGATGTTATCCGTCATCAGGAAAATTCAGATCCTGCAGCAGTGATCTTTGATGCAGTACAAGCGGCCAAGTCCAGAAAAATTGATGTATTAATCTGTGATACTGCTGGAAGACTTCATAACAAAAAGAATCTGATGGAGGAGTTAAGAAAAATATTCAGAGTAATCAGCAGAGAGTATCCCGAAGCACGAAAAGAAGTTTTGTTAGTGCTTGATGCAACAACTGGTCAAAATGCATTGCAACAAGTCAAACTATTTAAAGAAGTTGCAGATATTACAGGAATAATTTTAACAAAATTAGATGGAACAGCAAAGGGCGGTATCATTATCCCAATCAATTCAGAAATGAATATTCCTGTAAAATACATAGGTGTAGGAGAAGGCATCGATGATCTGCAGCCCTTTAATCCTAAAGAATTTGCTAATGCCTTGTTTGCAGAAGAAAATAATGACTCCTTGTAAAAATTTCACTTGACAAAGTAGTGCTTTTTCTATAGAATAGTCACGTAAAGGGTAATTACTTTACACCTGTATAAAATTATAAGGTGATCTTATGGATAATATTTTAAGAATCACTCTTCTCTATGATTTTTATGGAGAACTGTTAACTGACAAACAGAAAAATGTGTTCGAGTTGTATTATCAAAATGACTTATCTTTGGCTGAAATTGCTGAACAACTCCAAATCAGCAGACAAGGAGTTTATGATACGTTAAAGCGTTCTGAAAATATTTTATTTCAGTACGAAGAAACCTTGCATTTGGTTGAGCGTTTTCTCGCAAATAAGCAGCGTATTAAAGAAATGATTCAAATCATGGATGAGATAGAAAAAGACTTTAATAACCCGCAAAAAATCAAAACTCAGATTGGTGATATGAAACAGATTGCATATAAAATATTAGATGAATGATTGGGAGGCTTGATCCATGGCTTTTGAAAGTTTGTCCGACAAGCTTCAAGATGTTTTTAAAAAATTAAAAAGTAAAGGGAAGTTGACAGAAAAAGATGTTACTGCTGCACTGCGGGAAGTAAAATTAGCACTATTAGAAGCGGATGTTAACTTTAAAGTTGTTAAATCATTTATAGATAAGATAAAAGAGAGAGCAGTTGGTCAAGAAGTTTTAGAAAGTTTAACCCCAGGACAGCAAGTTATTAAAATTGTACATGAAGAATTAATTGATCTGATGGGAAGTACCCAAAGCAAATTGACCTTTTCCAGCATGCCTCCTACTGTATATATGATGGTAGGTTTACAGGGGGCCGGAAAGACAACTACTTCCGGTAAACTGGGTGGGCAAATAAAAAAGATGGGGAAAAAACCTTTATTGGTAGCTTGTGACGTTTATCGTCCTGCAGCGATCAAACAGCTTCAAGTTGTTGGTTCTCAGGTAGGAGTTCCTGTATTTTCTATAGAGGATTCTAAGCAACCGGTTGAAATTGCCAAAGCTGCACTGGAGTATGCAAAGGCCAACCATAATGATGTCGTGATTGTCGATACCGCTGGTCGCCTCCATATAGATGAAAAATTGATGAATGAATTAGAGGAAATCAAATCTGCTGTAAAGCCCCAGGAAATTCTTCTTGTAGTAGATGCAATGACTGGTCAGGATGCAGTTAATGTTGCCGAAAGTTTCAATGAAAAATTGGGAATTGACGGAGTAATCCTCACCAAATTGGATGGAGACACCAGAGGAGGAGCAGCATTATCTGTGCGGTCAGTTACTCAAAAACCAATAAAATATGTTGGTTTAGGGGAAAAATTAGAAGATCTTCAGCCTTTTTATCCTGACCGAATGGCTTCAAGAATACTGGGAATGGGAGATGTATTAACGCTTATCGAAAAAGCCCAGCAGAGTTTTGATGCAAAAAAGGTATCTGCCTTGGAGCAAAAGTTCCGAAAGATGGAATTTGATTTTGATGACTTTTTAGAGCAAATGCAGCAAGTTAAGAAAATGGGGCCACTAAATCAAATACTGGGAATGATCCCTGGTATGAATACGCAAAAATTAGGTGACATTGAAGTTGATGAAAAAGAAATTGCCCATATAGAAGCCATTATAAAATCTATGACTAAGGAAGAAAGAGAAGATCCTTCCATTTTAAACGGCTCAAGAAAGAGGAGAATTGCTGCTGGAAGTGGAAGGGATCTTCAGGAAGTCAATCGACTGATTAAACAGTTTGAGCAAATGAGAAAAATGATGAAGCAATTATCAGATATGACCAAAGGCAAAAAAGGAAAATTTAAGCTTCCTTTTATGTAATATAAATTGCTGTATATTTTGCTAAGGAGGTGAAAAAGAAATGGCAGTTAGAATGAGATTAAGAAGAATGGGTGCAAAAAAAGCTCCTTTCTATAGAATTGTTGTTGCAGATTCAAGATCTCCAAGAGATGGAAGATTTATTGAAGAAGTTGGATATTATGATCCAACAAAAGATCCAATTGAATTAAAAGTAAATGAAGAGCTTGTTCAAAAATGGCTTAAAAATGGTGCTCAACCTTCCGACACTGTGAAAGCTTTACTTAAGAAAGCTAATATACTCCAATAGTCAAAAGAGTTGCGGAGGTGTTAATTATGAAAGATCTCGTTGAAATGATTGCTAAAGCTTTAGTGGATCATCCCGAAGCTGTAGAAGTAAATGAGATAGAAGGAGAACGTTCTGTTATTCTCGAATTAAAAGTTGCACCTGAGGATATGGGAAAAGTTATTGGAAAACAAGGAAGAATTGCTAAAGCAATTCGCACAGTAGTGAAAGCGGCTGCAACTCGCGAAAATAAACGAGTAGTCGTTGAAATTTTACAATAAATTAAGGTTAGGGGGTAATCTCCTAACCTTTTTTGCGAAGTAAAAAAATACATCTTGCTTCTGAGAAACCAAACCTAAGGAGGGTTATTATTGTCTGCCTATATAGAAATCGGCAAAATTGTTAATACTCAAGGGATTCGAGGAGACTTAAGAGTAATCCCCACAACAGATGATCCAAAACGTTTTGAGTTGTTAAAAGAAATATATATTGAAAGCAGAAATGAACTTAAAAAATATACGATTGAAAAAGTCTGGTATCATAAACAATTTGTTATATTAAAACTAAAAGAAATCTCCTCAATGACTGAAGGAGAAACTTTAAAGAACAGTATCATCAAAATTCCAAGGGAATTTGCACTGCCTTTAGAGGAAGATGAATACTACATTGGAGATTTGTATGACATAGATGTATACACCGATCATGACGAATATTTGGGAAAAATCACTGATATTATTTTTACAGGCAGCAATGATGTATATGTCGTTAGAAAAGAAGGAGAAACTAAGGACTTGCTTATACCTGCAATTAAAGACTGTATATTGAATGTGGATTTGGATCATAAAAAAATGGTGGTATCATTACTGGAAGGATTGAGAGACTGATGAATTTCTATATTCTTACTTTATTTCCGCAAATGATTCAATCCGCCATGTCCCATAGTATTATTGGAAAAGCTCAGTCTGAGAATAAAATTAATATTGAATGCATTAATATCAGAGATTTTGCAGGAAATAAACACAAGCAAGTAGACGACTACCCTTATGGTGGCGGAGCGGGAATGGTTATGCAGCCTCAGCCCATATACGATGCTTACCACAGCATTGTTTCAAAAAAGATCTCCACCCCACGGGTCATTTATATGTCCCCTCAGGGAAAAACTTTTTCTCAATCCATAGCAAAAGATTTGGCTAAAGAAGAAAATCTGATTATACTTTGTGGACATTATGAAGGAATTGATCAAAGAGTAATTGATGAAATTGTTACGGATGAAATATCTATTGGGGATTATATACTCACTGGTGGGGAACTGGCTGCCATGGTGGTTATAGATGCCGTATCCAGATTGATTCCGGGAGTGCTGGGAAAAGTTGAATCTTTTGAAGAAGAATCTTTTTCAAATCACTTGTTGGAATATCCTCAATATACCAGACCTCCTGTCTTTAAAGACAGAAAAGTTCCTGAAGTATTATTATCGGGCAATCATGCAAAAATAGAAAAATGGAGAAGAGAGCAGTCTCTTTTGCGTACATGGCTAAAAAGGCCGGACCTTTTAGAAAAAGCAGATTTAACTCCTGAAGATATAAAGTATATCAATCAATTAAAAATGGACAATTTCCGTTAATAAATTAATAAAATACCGTTGCAATTCGACTTATGTTATGCTATACTTCTTAATTGTGAGTACGGGCGGTCCTCTGCCTAAAAAATATGTAGGTATGAACGTCTAAGATGGAAGGAGGGTACTTATGAACGAAATTATTAAGGCAATCGAAAGCGAACAATTAAAAAGCGATATTACTCCTTTTAATGTTGGTGACACTATTCGTGTATATGCAAAAGTAAAAGAAGGAAATCGTGAAAGATTACAGATGTTTGAAGGAATTGTTATGAAAAGACAACATGGAGGAATTCGTGAAACCTTCACTGTAAGAAGAATTTCTTATGGTGTAGGGGTTGAAAGAACATGGCCTCTCCATTCACCAAACATTGAAAAAATTGAAGTTGTAAGAAAAGGTAAAGTTAGAAGAGCTAAATTAAATTATCTCCGCTCCAGAATAGGTAAAGCTGCAAAAGTAAAAGAACTTATTTAATACCAAAGGGGACTCTAGAGTCCCTTTTTGTGTATGAAAAGGGTGGTGAACTATGGAAGAAAACCAAAATAATTCAAAAGAATCATCTGTAAAGTCTGAGATTATTGAGACAATAAAAGAAGTTATAATTGTAATAATCTTTTTTTTATTTATCAGAGCTTTTATTTTTGAAAATACTAAAGTCATAGGACCATCAATGGAACCAACTTTGCATGAAAACAATGCATTAATTGTCAATAAATTCGAATATCGTTTTACGAATCCTGAAAGAGGAGAAATCATAGTTTTTCCCTATAAAGGAGATCCTTCAAAACATTATATAAAAAGAATCATCGGTTTACCAGGAGAAACAATTGATATCAGAGACAATACGGTATATATTGATGGTGAACCATTAGAAGAAGATTACATTTTAGAAACAATGGAGCCAAGAGGAGATATAGCCTTTCCTTTTGTAGTTCCTGAAAATACATATTTCGTTATGGGTGATAACAGAAATAACAGTTCCGACAGTAGATACCAAGATGTGGGAACTATTGAAAAATCAAAAATTATAGGTCATGCAGTTATAAGAATTTGGCCATTAAATGAAATTGGATTTGTAAAATAAATTTTTTTGAATAGTGGATGGGAAGTATGAATGCAGCAAACAGAAAATTATTAAAAGAAATTTTTGAATGGTTAAAAGATATCTTGATTGCCCTAGGGGTTACACTATTCATTACCACTTTTATTTATCAAAATACACAAGTCATCGGAGATTCTATGGAACCAACGTTACAAGACGGCAATGCAATTATTGTTAATAAATTCATTTATAGATTTCAGCAGCCTAAACGAGGCGACATTATAGCATTTAAGTATTCTCAAAACCCTTCTCAACATTTTATAAAAAGAATAATAGCAATTGAAGGAGATAAAATAGATATACGAGATGGAAAAGTATATTTAAACGATCAAGTGTTAGAAGAAAATTATATTCTTGAGCCAATGGACACAATAAAAATTGGAAATATGCATTTTCCTATTGTAATACCTAAAGACAGTTATTTTGTTATGGGCGATAATCGAAATGTTAGTTTTGACAGTAGGTATACGGAAGTCGGTTTAATTCCCCTATCTTATATTAGCGGAAAAGCAGTTCTAAGAATTTGGCCTTTTAATATGATTGGTTTAATAAAATAAAGAATTAGGAGTTGATCAAATGGGGCAAAATAACGATTCTTTCAATATCGCACAAGAAGCACTCAGTTGGGGGAAGGATATCCTGATTGCAATAATCATAGCCCTTTTCATTCGCCAGTTTGTTTTAGCCCATACAATTATTCCTTCTGGTTCCATGATTCCAACAATCCAAATTAATGACCACATCATTGTAAATAAATTAACTTATCGTTTTACGGAACCAAAAAGAGGCGATATTGTTGTGTTCCACGAAGATATAGATCTTATTAAGAGAGTAATCGGATTGCCCGGGGAAGAAATCGATTTAAGAGATGGGAAAGTATATATCGATGGAAAAGTTTTAGAGGAAGATTATTTAAATGAACCTATGAATACAAATATAAAAGGAGTGTTGGAGTATCCGTTTAAAATACCTGAAAACTGTTATTTCGTAATGGGAGATAATAGAAATGTCAGCCAAGACAGCAGGTATATTGGGCCGATCAGCAAAGATAAAATCTTTGCCAAAGCAGGTCTTAGAATTTGGCCTCTTAAATCTTTTGGATTTCTTAAATAATTTACTATAACTAAAGACGGTGATTGCAAATGAACATACAGTGGTACCCTGGTCATATGACAAAAACGCGACGATTGATCATAGAAAACTTAAAACTAGTTGATATTGTTATTGAACTGGTAGATGCAAGAATACCATTCAGCAGTAAAAATCCGGATATTGAAGAATTATCACGAAATAAGCCAAGAATCCTGGTAATGAATAAAAGCGATTTAGCAGATCCCTATACTAATTCTCGATGGATTTCATGGTTTGAAGAAAAAGGTTATGGAGTCATTACAGTGAATTCAATCACTGGAAAAGGGATTTCTGAAGTAGACAGAACTGCCAGAGAGCTTTTAAAAGAGAAAATAGAAAGAGATAAGCAAAGAGGTCGGATTTTTAGACCTATAAGAGCAATGGTTGTTGGGATACCCAATGTTGGCAAATCAACATTTATCAATAAATTGGCTGGTAAATCCAGTGCCAAAACTGGAGACAGACCTGGAGTCACAAAAGGGAAGCAATGGATTAAAATTAAAAAAGATTTTGAACTATTGGATACTCCCGGAATTCTTTGGCCTAAATTTGAAGATATGAATGTTGGAATGAAGTTAGCTTTTACAGGTGCTATAAAGCAAGAGATATTGGACACCCATACATTATCGTTAGAGCTTTTGAAACTTTTATCAGCTAAATTTCCTGATGCTTTAGTAACCAGATATAAACTTACAGATATTGAATCCAAAACGCCAATGGAGTTATTGACAGAAATAGGTCAAAAAAGAGGTTTTTTAATCTCCGGAGGAGAAGTGGATTATTCCCGCACTTCACTGGTAATCTTGGATGAATTAAGAGCAGGGAAATTAGGGAATATTACTCTTGAATCTCCGGAAGATATTGAGGGTTAATGATTTCTTGAATAAAACAGAGGATTAAATGAGGAGAATACTATGGATCCAAAATCATCCGTTAAATCTATAGAAAACATATTAAAGGAAGTTTCTTACGAGGAACTTCCTAACATTTTAGAAAAATTTAAGTCAGATTCAAGACAAGGCGTGCAAAACTTAATAAAAAGATATCAAAAAAAATATGATGCCTATGTTATTGAACTGAATAGAATAAAAAAACTTAATACATATGAAAACAATTGGCACTCTAAAGGATATGAAGCAGTTGCAGGTATTGATGAAGTGGGAAGAGGCCCTTTAGCAGGTCCAGTAGTTGCTGCGGCTGTGATATTGCCTAAAGATTGTTGTATTTTAGGCATAAATGATTCTAAAAAATTGACTCCGTCTAAAAGAGAAGAACTATTTGATATCATACATCAAGAAGCCATATCTATAGGTATTGGCATTGTTGATCCTCAAACGATCGATGAACTGAATATCCTGCAAGCCACATTTAAAGCTATGAAAATCGCACTGGAGAAATTGGAGATAGTTCCTGACATGCTTATAATAGATGGAAATAATACTCTTCCAGATGTTCCAATTCCCCAGCAAAATATAGTCGGTGGAGATGGCAAAAGCATATCCATTGCTGCAGCCAGCATTATAGCAAAAGTAACGAGAGACAGAATTATGGACGCTTACCATGAACTTTATCCTGAATATGATTTTACTAAACATAAGGGATATGGCACAGAAAATCATATAAAAGCAATTCAACAAAGAGGATTATGCCCTATTCATAGAAGAAGTTTTACTCAAAACTTCTTACAATAGCTTATGTATTTAAAAGGGAGAGCGAAAATGGAAGAAGCTTTAACTGTTTATAAATTATTAGAAGAACTTGAAATCCAGTATAAAAAATATGAACATGAACTGGTATTTACTATGGAAGACATCAGTAAATTAGATATCAATATTGAAGGAGAGTATTGCAAAAATCTTTTTTTAAGAAATAGTAAAGGAGATCAACATTATCTGGTCGTCGTAAGTGGTTCAAAAAGTGTTGATTTAAAAAGATTAGCACGGGAAATTCCTTCTACACGTTTAAGTTTTGCATCTGATGAAAGGTTGTATAAATATCTTAAACTGAAGCCAGGTTCAGTGAGTCCTTTTGGACTAATTCATGATCTTGATCATCATGTAGAAATTGTTATTGATCAAGATCTCGTTGGCCTTGATTCCCTCTGCTTTCACCCCAACACCAATGCTGCAACAGTTGTCATATCTTATGATGATTTTTACAAATATCTTAAAAATTGTGAAAACAAAATACATTTTGTTAAAATCTAATTTCCCCTTTATAAGACCCTTGACAAAATATGATGAGTTTTATACAATATTATTAGCACTCAATAAAGATGAGTGCTAATAATGCCTTTATTAAGGAGGAGATAAAATGTTTGAAATGATGCCATTCAGAAGAAATCATGTGGGCAGAAAAGATGACTTTTTCTCACCTTTCTTTAAGAGCTTTTTTGAGGATGATTTCTTTCCAGCAATGAATTACATGCATGGAAATTTCTCTGTAGACTTAAAAGAAACCGATGATCATTACCAAATCGAAGCTGACTTACCTGGAATTAAGAAGGAAGACATAGATATAGACTTTAATAATAACTATTTAACCATTAGTGCTAAAAGAGACGAATCAATTGAAGATAAAAATGAAAACTATGTTAGAAGAGAAAGACATTATGGTGAGTTCAAAAGAACTTTTTATATAGATAATGTAGATGAAGCCAAAATTGATGCATCTTTTAGAGATGGTGTACTAAAAGTTGTTTTGCCAAAATTAAATAAAGGAAAGAACAACCGAAAAAAAATAGATATTCATTAAACATGTTAAGCTCTCCTTAAATTCAGGGGAGCTTTTTTATACACAATTTTTTAATCGATTTAGTAATTTATTATGCATCACTTTTATGATAGAATGCATTTATAGCAATGTATTATTATTTTGAGGTGATGGTTATGAAAGTAACCCCGTTTAAGGATTTATCTATACAACAAGCAAAGAATGTTTCATCTGTGGAAAAACCATTTTATAAATTGTCCGAAGGTGAAATTTTTAAAGCGCAAATTATAGATATTCAGCATGGGAAAATCTTGCTGAAACTAAATGATCATTTTTCCATTGAAGCAAAACTGCAAAATCAACTGCTTGAAATGAAAATAGGGCAAATGCTCCTCTTTAAAGTTCAGTCCAATGCAAATGATCAAATTTTAATTGAAATACTTAAAAACCAAAACGAAGATCCAAAATTAAATGTTGTTTTAGATGCTTTAAATGCAGCAAAACTTATGACAACTCCAGAAAATGTAAAGTTGGTTGAAACTCTATTAGACAATCAACTTCCCATTGACAGCAGTAGCCTCCAAAATGTTTTTCACCAAATTAAAAACCATCCTAATATTTCATTGGAAGAAATTGTGTTCTTTCTCAATAATGAAATCGAAATTGATGAGAAAAACATTTTTCAATTAAATGGCTATATTGAACATAGCATAAACTTAGAAGAACAGGTTGGACAGCTTTTAGACAGAATAGAAAATATGAAAGATGTTTTTAATAAGGTTGAATTGATAAAATCATTAGCCCAGGCAAAGGATATCCCTGATTCTGCAGAATCACTTGCAAATTCTGACTCTGGGGAGAAAGTCAATCATGCGAGCCGGGATTTATCAAAGTTAGCAAAAGAAATTGAAGTGTTAAATGAACTTAAGAACAAACCTGAATTTTTACTAAAAGATATATTTCAAAAAGAAAATGATACGTTTCATTTCAGCCAAGATTTAAATCCTGAATTAAAGGCCATACTTTCTAATGACGAAGAGATTTCTAATTATTTGAAAACTACATTTGAATTATGGATGAATGCCAATGATGAAAATGAAATAAGTGAAAAAGCAAAAGAAGGGTTAGAAAAAATTCTTTCTGATAAAGTTAAGACCTTTTTACATATAATAAGAAATGATATTCACATTCCTCTGGAGGATTTAAGAAATCAAGAAAAGCTGAAAGAAGTATATAATAAACTTTATAAATACGTTCTTTCTCTAGACAATACAGCGCATAAGATGGACTCAGCCCAGGGTAAAGAAATTGCAGAAACTTCCCAGCAAATTAAAGATCATTTGGATTTTATGAACCAGCTCAGCAAATTTCAATCGTATATTCAAATACCCATCAAAATGGATCGTCACAATGCTCAGGCAGATTTATACGTTTTTCGTAAAAAGAAAAATAAGAAAAATGATGCCCAGTCCATATCGGCACTTATTGCTTTAGATTTGGCAAAGCTTGGGTATATGGAAGCATTTGTTCAAAAGAATGGAAAAGATGTATATTGTCAATTTAGATTAGAAAATGAAAATTATAAAGGGATTTTTCAAAAGTATAGCCAAAAATTAACGAATGCTTTGCTCAATAAAGGTTATAATTTAAAATCAATAAGTTTTCATTCATTAAAAGAGCGTTTTAATATAATTAAATCTCCGGGAAATGATATTACTTCTATAAAAGAAGAACCAAAAAGATATTCTTTTGATATGAGGGTGTAATGTATGAAAAAGGAAATCAAAAAAGCGGCAGCTATTCATTATGAAAAAGGAAGTTCGGCTCCCAAAGTTTTAGCCAAAGGGAAAGGGATTATCGCAGAAAACCTCATCAGCAAAGCTTTAGAAGAAGATGTACCAGTATATGAAAATCCTGAGCTGGCTAATATCCTGACTCAACTGGATATCGGAGATTTTATTCCACCTGAATTGTATGAAGTAGTGGCAGAAATTCTTGTTTTTGTTGGAAACCTGGATGCTCTGCAGGAGAAGATGAAGGATGATTAATAAAAGGAATATTGGAAGCTGGGGCGAAGAGATAGGCGTGGATTTTTTGCAAAAACAAGGCTTAAAAATCCGGGAAAAAAACTTTAGATGCAGAATAGGAGAAGTGGATATCATTGCAGAAGAAGATGAATATTTAGTATTTGTAGAAGTAAAATATAGGAAAGATCTTTCCCATGGCTATCCCAGAGAAGCCGTAAATTATTATAAGCAAAAGACCATTTCTAAAGTTGCATTATGGTATATAAAAAAGTATAATTTATGGAATCGACCCTGTCGTTTTGATGTCCTTGAGATATTAGGAAGTAATTCGAATCTTAAAATGACACTTATTAAAAATGCTTTTTATGCAAATTAAAACAAAGAAAGGGAATTCTAATGGATTTTAATCGTACAAAAAACCTATCCATTCATCAAAAATCTGATTTAATCTATATTACTTTTCCCTCTTTCGATCAGACCAATCTTGTAAATCACTGCTTTAGCACTAAATTGGGCGGTGTTAGTAAAGGGATATACGAATCGTTGAACTTAGGGTTTGGGAGAGGGGACGATGATGAAAATGTTAAAAGAAATTATAAAATCCTATGCAGTGCTCTTGGAATCAACTCTGAGGATTTAGTGTTTTCAAACCAAGTCCATGGTATTAACATAAAAGTTATTTCAAAAGAAAAGGGAGAATACATAAATTCGAAAAATAATAGTGAAGGAATAGATGGATTAATAACGAATGTACCCAAATTACCTTTAGTCACTTTATATGCAGATTGTGTTCCGCTCTTCTTCTTGGATCCTGTTAAAAAAGTTGCAGGACTTGCCCATGCAGGTTGGAGAGGAACGGTCAATAAAATAGGATTGGAAATGGTAGAAATTTTTCGGAACAACTTTCATTCTAATCCTGAAGATCTATTAATAGGTATTGGACCTTCCATAGGAAAATGCTGTTTCGAAGTTGATGAACCAGTGGCTCGGGAATTTGAAACAGTATTTTCTAATGCAGACAATATCATTTATCCCAAAGATAATAATAAATATATTATTGACTTGTGGGAAGCGAATAAGAAAATATTAGTAGACAGTGGTATTTCGCCTGATCATATTACTGTGACTGATTTATGTACGCAATGTAATAAAGATATTTTCTTTTCCCACAGAGGCCACAATGGTAAAAGAGGAAGTTTGGCTGCCATTATTGAATTAAAGTAACCGCCAAAATCATACAAATTGAATTGATAAATTCATCATTTTGGATATAATAAGGTTATACTAGAATATTAATTTTGCAGGAGTTGTGCTGGATTGAAAAAATATAAAGAACATAAAATCACTAAAGTACTTTCTGGAAGTATTGCTGAAGAACTGGGAATAGAAGAAGGAGATATACTTCTTGCCATAAATGATCAGTCAATTGAAGATGTTTTTGATTATCGATATCTTCTATCCGATGAATTTATAACACTGTTGGTTAGAAAGAATTCTCAAGAGGAATGGGAATTTGAAATTGAAAAAGAAATTGATGAAGATTTAGGACTGGTTTTTGAAAATGAATTAATGGATGACTTAAAACCATGCAGAAACAAATGTGTTTTTTGCTTTATTGATCAACTTCCACCGCATATGAGAAAAACGGTTTACTTTAAAGATGATGATTGGCGAATGTCTTTCCTATATGGTAATTATATTACTTTAACCAATATGAGTGATAAAGACTTTGAAAGACTTTTGTTCTACCGTTTGTCTCCTATGAATATCTCAGTTCATGCTACAGACCCGGAAGTAAGAAAAAAGATGCTCAACAATCGATTTGCAGGAGACATCCTGGAAAGAATTAAAAGAATCGTTGATGCAGGAATAGAAGTAAACTGTCAAATCGTTTTATGTAAGGGATTAAATGATGGGGAAATTCTTGAAAAAACCATAAAGGATTTAGGGCAGTTTTTGCCTGGAATTAAAAGCACATCCGTAGTTCCGGTTGGCATCTCAAAATTTCGCCATGAACTGTATCCGCTCATACCTTTTGAAAAAGAAGATGCCAGAGCAGTGATTAAAATTATTCATAAATGGCAGGATTATTTCAAGAAGAAATATAATAATTCATTTATTTATGCTGCCGATGAATTCTATTTAACAGGAGAAGTAGAAATTCCGGAGTTTGAGAAATATGAAGATTTTCCACAGATTGAAAATGGAGTAGGTATGGTGGCTTTAATGAAACATGAATTTGATGAATATTATAAAACACTTCCAGAAGTGTTGGATGAGTATATTGATGTTTCAATTGCCACTGGAGTGATTACCTATCCCTTTATTTGTGAGCTGGTAGATCGTTTAAATCAAAAATATCCAAATCTTTCAGTGCGTATCTATCCGATTACAAATTATTTTTTTGGTGAAAAAATAACCGTTTCAGGTCTTATGACTGGTCAAGATCTACTCGGTCAATTAAAGCATAAAGAATTAGGAAGTCGTTTATTGCTTCCTCAAAATGCTTTTCGTGACAACGATACAATATTGTTGGATGATATGTATGTAGAAGATTTGGAAAAAGAATTGAATATTCCAATCACTATTGTAGAAAATTCTGGTAAAGAATTTATTAAAGCAATACTAAATATAAAGGAGAATTCTAATGAGTAAACCTATCGTTGCTATTGTAGGACGACCAAATGTAGGAAAATCAACTTTATTTAATCGTTTAGCAGGGGAAAGAATAGCTATTGTTGAAGACACTCCTGGAGTTACGAGGGACAGAATATATGCTGATGTGGAATGGCTCAATCATTCCTTTACATTGATCGATACAGGAGGAATAGAGCCAAACTCCGATGATATCATTTTAAGTCAGATGAGAAAACAAGCAGAAATTGCAATTGAAACAGCAGATGTAGTAATTTTTCTGGTGGATGTGAAACAAGGGCTTACGGATTCAGATCATGAGGTTGCAAATATGCTTAGAAAATCTCATAAGCCTGTGGTATTGGCCGTAAATAAAGTGGACAATATGATAAAAGATAATTTGGATGTATATGAGTTTTATAATTTAGGACTGGGGGATCCTATTCCAATATCAGCAGCGCAGCCTTTGGGATTGGGAGATATGTTAGATAAAGTGATCGAACATTTCCCAGAGCAAAAAATATCAGAAGAAGATGATGATGCTATTAAAGTTGCAATTATAGGAAAACCCAATGTAGGGAAATCTTCATTAATTAATAAAATATTAGGTGAAGAACGGGTTATCGTAAGTGATATACCAGGGACTACAAGAGATGCCATCGATACGCCTGTGACCATTGGGGAAGATCATTTCGTATTTATAGATACAGCAGGTGTTAGAAGAAAAAATAAAATTAAAGAAGAGATAGAGAAATATAGTATTGTAAGAACTGTTGCTGCTATAGAGCGAGCGGATGTTGCCGTTTTAATGATTGATGCAGAAGAAGGTATTACTGAACAAGATACTAAAATTGCAGGAATTGCTCATGAGAAAGGAAAAGCTTGTATTGTAGTCGTTAACAAATGGGACAAAATCGAAAAAGACGATAAGACTATGAATAAATATTTGAAAGAAATTGATTTTAAACTTAGTTATATGCCGTATGCCCCAAAATTATTTATTTCTGCATTAACAGGACAAAGAGTTCATAAATTATTTGAAATGATTAAATTAGTTTCTCAAAATCATTCGCTTCGTATTAGTACGGGCCTATTAAATGATGTTTTATACGAAGCAATGGCAATGAATCAGCCTCCCACAGATAAAGGGAAACGCCTGAAAATCTATTATATGACTCAGGTAAGTGTAAAACCGCCTACCTTCGTACTATTTGTAAACGATAAAGAACTGATGCATTTCTCTTATGAACGATATATAGAAAATCAATTAAGAGAAGCTTTTGGATTTAAAGGAACTCCTTTGCGTTTCATGGTTAGAGAAAAGCAAGGAAAGGAGTAATGAAATGTCTAGGCTTTTATGCATACTCATTGGTTACTTTATAGGTTGTTTTCAGACTGCTTATATCCTGGGGAAAACAGTGAGAAAAATCGATATACGGCAATTCGGAAGCGGCAATGCCGGAACAACCAATGTAATAAGGGTTATGGGCTGGAAATCTGGAATAATTACTTTTGCAGGGGATCTACTAAAAGGGATTTTAGCAGTTCTTATATGTAAAATGATTTTTCCGGAAAATCTTTCTGCCGGTTTATATGCCGGCTGTGCTGCGGTAGCCGGGCATAACTGGCCAGTTTTTTTGAAATTTAAAGGTGGAAAAGGTATTGCGACCACTATCGGGATATTATTAGCTTTTGACTTTAAAATCGGTATCATCTGTGCCGCTATAATGGCAATTGTTATTTTGATCACCCGGTTTGTATCCCTTGGCTCTATTCTTATGGCCATTTCCATTCCTGTTTTATTTTCAATATTTTGGAGATCGAATTATGAATTAATGATTTTAGCTCTATTATTAATGGGTTCTGCCTTATTCAGGCATCGAACGAATATTGAACGGCTGCTTTCAGGAAAAGAATCTAAATTAGGACAGCGTTCAAATAAGAAATTGGAGGAGAAGCAATAATGACACAAAACGTTGCAGTTATGGGAGCTGGAAGTTGGGGAACAGCCCTTGCAATATTACTAAGTAAGAACGGACATAATGTTACCCTATGGTGCTATCAGGAAGAAGAAAGAATAATGCTTGAGAAGTCCAGGGAAAACTTATCTTATCTTCCTGGAGTACTGATTCCAAATAACATTCATTTAACTTCTGATTATGAAGAAGCGCTTTTGGATAAGAAGATCATAGTTATAACCATCCCTTCCAAGTTTATCCGAAGTAATATGGAGAAATTCTCGCCATATTTAAAAGAAGACCAGATCATAGTTAACGCTTCCAAAGGGTTAGAAAATGATACACTACTTACAATGTCCCAAGTTATTTCGGAAGTTGTGCCACAGTGTGCTGTAGCTGTTTTATCAGGTCCCAGTCATGCTGAAGAAGTTGCAAGAGATATTCCAACAGCTTGTGTTATTTCTTCCAAATCGAAAAAAGTTGCTGAACTGGTTCAGGATGTGTTTATGACGCCAAAATTCAGAGTTTATACTAATCCCGATTTGATTGGAGTGGAATTGGGCGGTGCCTTAAAAAATGTTATTGCTTTGGCAGCAGGAATTGTTGACGGCTTAGGCTTTGGAGACAATACCAAAGCTGCCCTTATGACAAGAGGAATGGTTGAAATTACAAGACTGGGTGTGGCAATGGGAGGAGATATCCAAACTTTTAACGGTTTGTCAGGTATCGGAGATTTAATTGTAACATGTACAAGTATGCACAGCCGCAATCGTCGTGCCGGAATATTAATTGGACAAGGTAAATCCCTTAAAGAAGCTCTAAAGGAAGTGCAAATGGTAGTAGAAGGAGTACATAGTGCAAAAGCAGCCTATGCTTTATCAAAAAAATATAATGTGGAAATGCCCATCATAAGGCAAATCATTGAAGTACTTTTTGAAGGCAAATCTCCTAAAGAAGCTGTTGTTGATTTAATGCTGAGGGATAAAAGATCGGAACATCAAAAAGAAGATATTCACTGGACCCATTCTGTATCATGGAAAGATGAGTAATCGTTACTCATCTTTTTTTATTACATAGAAAATCCTTAATGATTTCCTATGTAATAAAAGTTTCTTCGGGAAAGATGAACACTCGCGTATATTGATTTTGTCGGTTTTGCCGACTGCGCTTGGCATAAAAGTTTCTTAAAGAAAAACTCTTTCTTATAGAATTGATTCATTGTAATAATACATTTTTTGAGACATATATTTTAAATGTACCCATACAATAATCAATTTATTAGGAGGATGCCATATGGAAAGTTATAACATTTATCAGGATATTGCGCAAAGAACGAACGGAGACATTTACATAGGGGTAGTTGGACCCGTCAGAACTGGAAAATCGACTTTTATCAAACGATTTATGGATTTACTTGTAATACCTAATATAACCGATAATTATAACAAAGAAAGAGCTAAAGATGAGCTTCCTCAAAGTGCAGCCGGAAAGACTATTATGACGACAGAACCTAAGTTTATTCCCAATGAATCGGTAACAATTTCTCTGAATGACGAACTGGATTTTAATGTACGAATGATTGATTGTGTTGGATATATGGTTCCTGGTGCAACAGGACACCTGGAAGGTGAGAATCCCAGAATGGTTCATACTCCCTGGTATGAGTATGAAATACCATTTACTGAAGCAGCAGAAATAGGCACCAAAAAAGTAATTAATGATCATTCCACCATTGGTATTGTTGTAACCACTGATGGATCAATAACGGATATTCCAAGAAATGACTATGAAGAAGCTGAACAAAGAGTAATCAATGAGTTAAAAGCTATCAATAAACCATTTGTAGTATTGCTGAATTCTGCTAAACCTTATGATTCTCAGACTCAGGAATTGAATAGAGAACTTTCAGAAAAGTATAATGTGCCTGTTATCACCTGTAATTGTGCACAGTTGAAAATGGATGATGTAAATAGAATTATGGAAAATGTTTTATATGAATTTCCAATTCAAGAAATTCAATTTGTTTTTCCTAAATGGGTCGAAGCATTGGATACGGATCACTGGATGAAAAAGCAATTGGTATCAGCTGTAAAAGATACAATGTATCCTGTTTATCGGCTTAGAGAATTAAAAGATGCATTGGAAGATTTTAAGAATTATGATTTTATAAAAAAAGTATATCAAGATAAAATTAATTTAGGAACAGGTATTATAAGAATTGAGTTGTCCACTGCTGATCACCTTTTCTATAAAGTTTTATCTGAAACTACCGGAATGGAAATTGAAGGAGAGCATCAGCTCATTTCTCTTATTCGTAAACTGGCTGATACAAAGAGAGAATATGATAAAGTGGCCTATGCTTTGCATGAAGTAAAGCAAAAAGGATATGGGGTGGTGACTCCAATGCTGGATGAATTAAAACTGGAAGAACCTGAAATAGTTAAGCAAGGAAACCGTTTTGGAGTAAAACTTCGCGCCAGCGCTCCCTCAATTCATTTAATTCGTGCCGATATAGAAACAGAAGTTTCACCTATTGTAGGTACAGAAAAGCAAAGCGAAGAATTAGTTAATTATTTAATGAGTGAATTTGAAACCGATCCGAAAAAGATATGGGAATCTAATATTTTTGGAAAATCTCTTCATGAATTAGTAAATGAAGGATTGCAGAATAAACTTTATCGTATGCCTGAAGATGCACAAATGAAACTTCAAGAAACACTGCAGAAAATCATTAATGAAGGAAGTGGCGGCTTAATTTGTATTATTTTATAGACATAAGCTGATAAAAAGCAAAGGCATTTCTCTGATATTTCAGAGAAGTGCTTTTGCTTTTATAAAAACTTGACAAAAAAAAAGGCATGTAATACAATAAAGGAAAAATTATACATTAGAGGTTGGATAAATACATTGATCATTGTTTTGATTTAAGAATAAGGGGAGATGGGAATGAAAGAAGAAGTATTCATTCAGTTTAATGGGAAAGAAGTATTATCATCAGACTTACTGAAAAAATTTAAAGAGATCTGGAAAGAAAAGTCGATGAAAGTAAAGGATATAAAATCATTGAAATTATATTATAATGTGAATGAAGAGAAATGCTATTATGTTGTAAATGATACTGAAACCGGTTGTTTTTGACACTCTTAAAAGAGTGTTTTTTTTACTTGTTTTTTCTCTTTGTATCCGTTATATTAAAACCAAGTGTTTAATATCAAATATACAAAATACATAAAGTTCATATAAAAATATTTCATTATAATTAAGCGTGGGGATTATATGGCGAATACAAAAACGAGAAAAAAGAGAAAAAATCATAAGCAAAAGAGAAAAGAACGTAGAATCGTTATAGGGGGGTTCCTGTCAGTTATCTTAATGATTTATTTAATTGGTTCCGGATTTAAATTAACAAAAAAAATTCCTTTATCCATTGAAGTGGTGCAAATGGGAACCATTGATAACAATATACATGTAAAAGGAATCATTGTTCGTGACGAAACAGTTATTAAAAGTACTAAAGCAGGCAATATTCAATATTTTATCTATGAAGGAGAAAAAGTTAAGTCAGGCACTCCGATTTGTATGGTTGCAAATAATTCCGCTTTATCACAGATTCAAAAGGAACTTGACAAAATCAATGAAAATATCATAAAAGTCCAGGACCAGAGAAAAGAGTTTTCTACAGTTCAAAAAGATATTCAGAATGTTAATTACCAGATAGATGATTTGATTGATAATCTGAGAAGTACTTATTCAAACAAAAATTTTATCCAGATTTACTCAATAAAAAATTCTATTCAGGTGGAAATTGAAAAAAAGCAGATTCTCCTGTCCCAAGAAGATTCCTCATCACTTAAAAATCTGGTTTTGCAAAAAAATACTTATGAAAATCAACTGGCTGCAAATTCCGATGTTGTTTTAACGCCAAAAGGCGGAATCATATCTTATTATATTGATGGACTGGAAGAAAAATTCACTCCAAAAACTTTAGATAACTTGGCTGTAAAAGATTTAGAACAGAATTCAGAACCCAAAGATATCAGCCAAATGCAAAGCGTAGAAAAAAATGCACCGTTATTTAAAATAATCAATAATTATGATTGGTATATAGTTGGAAGTCTTTCAGCAGATTTGGCAAAGGATTGGGAAGTGGGGAATCAAGTATCCATTCAATTTAATGATGGACAGCCTCCTATCAAAGCAAAGATTTATAAAATTAAGCCTGTAGATCATGATGTCATCTTTGTGTTTCAAACGACAGAGCAAATGACACCTTTGATTTCTAAAAGAAATATTGAATTTGAAATTGTCCGAGAAAATTATGAAGGAATTAAGATACCAGTTAACTCAATTGTTGAGAAAACCTTCTTGAAAATTCCAAAAGAATATGTACAACAATCCGGAAGACAAACGGTAGTCATTAAAAAAGGAATGGAAAGTGACGAACTTATACCTGTTGAAATGGCTTTTGAAGATGAAAAAAATATATATATTCTTCAAGAAGCTTCCGCTTTAAAAATGTATGATACTTTAGTCTTACCTGAAAACACTGAATCAGAATATGTTATCAAAGAAAGTCAATCCAGCATTGGCGTATTTGCTGTAAACGGAGGAATAATACGATTTAAAAAGATAGAAATCTTAGTCCAGAATAATGATTATGCAATTGTTAAACAGGATACTCCTTCCGGAATAAGATTATATGATCAGATTGTTTCCAATGCAAAGAATGCTAAAGATAATCAACTTTTAGACCAGTTTCAAATTATAGAAAATGATTAAAAGGAGTGCAAAGGTATGAATTCCATCAAAGCCAATATTGAGGAAATCAGAGATAAAATTAGAATTGCAGCAGAAAAAAGTGGTCGTACAGAAAAAGATATTACTTTAATTGCTGTAACAAAAACAATTGACATACCTCGAATTAAAGAAGCTATATCCTGTAATATATGCCATATAGGTGAGAACAAAGTGCAGGAAATCATGAAAAAATACGATGCGATTGATTCAAATATTCATTGGCACCTGATCGGACATCTTCAAACCAATAAAGTAAAATATATTATCGACAAAGTAGATTTGATCCACTCTGTGGACAGTGAGCGTTTAGCCTATAAAATAAATGAAATGGCAGAAAAACATAATAAGATTATGGATATATTATTACAAGTCAATATTGCAAAAGAAGAAACTAAATTTGGATTAATGGTGGAAGAAGTTGATCCTTTGATCGATAAAATAAAAAGTTTAAAAAATATACACGTCAAAGGTCTTATGACTATAGTCCCATATGATCCAAATCCAGAGAATAATAGGATTCATTTTAGAAATATAAAGCAATTATCTGTTGACATTGCTAAAAGAAATATTGATAATATAAGCATGGAAGTTCTTTCTATGGGAATGACAAATGATTACGAAGTTGCAATAGAAGAAGGTTCAAATATGGTAAGAATTGGGACAGGTATATTTGGGCAGAGAAATTATAATGTATAAGGAGGGTGTCAAATGGCAAAACTTTTTGACAAGATGATGGATGTAATGGGGTTTGGTAATGGAGAAGATGATTATGAAGAAGAAGTGGAAGAAGTAGAAGAGAAAGCTGAAATTCCCCAAATTCGCAATTATCACACTAAAAACAATTCTAAGATTGTAAACATACATACAAACGTTCAAATGGAAGTAGTGATTACTAACCCTGAGAAATATGAAGAAGCTCAAGAAATTTGCGATCATATTAAAGCTAAGAAACCTGTTGTAATTAATTTAGAAAATCTGGATCATATTATTGCTCAAAGAGTAATGGATTTTTTAAGTGGAGCATGTTATGCCTTAAACGGTGATGTTCAACGGGTTGCGAACAATATATTTATCATTGCACCGGAAAATGTGGATATTGCCAATAGTTTTAAGGAAGAGTTAAAGACAAAAGGGATTATTCTTCCTTGGATGAGCAATGTAAAATAATGGAGGATAATTTATGGATTTAAGTTCAATTTTAAGCTCAGCCTTGGTAGTTTTCTTTAATTTACTTGATATGCTGATTTTTATTAGGGTACTTCTTTCTTGGTTCCCTTTTTCACATGGCAATCCCATCGTTGCATTGATCTATCAATTAACTGAACCTATTCTTGGTCCTGTTCGATCCCTTATACAAAGATCTGTACTTGGCGGAAGGGGCATGATGATTGATTTTTCTCCAATTATCGCACTGCTTCTTTTAGAATTTGCAAAAAATATTCTAATATACTTAACAACGCTTATTTAAGTTAATGAAAGGACTACAATGATTAACAAGGAAATATATTTAAAGAATTTTAATGATATCGAAGAAAGATTAATTGCCAGTAAAATCCTGGATCGTGCAAATACTGCATTAAGAGATCATGCCAATACTTTTACCGATTTTATTGATATGTATAAATTAAGCAAATATCTTGTCATGGTCCATAATATTTCCGATCTTTCCATAAAGGCTTTTGGTGGATATCCTGAAAGTGAAAGAAAAATAATAGGTTTTTGTCCAGACTATAGAGAATTACAAGATTATGATTTTCCTGTCACGCCAGTTGAAATTCATCTTAAAAGTTCCAATGAAGAATCCATATCTCACCGAGATTATTTAGGTTCTGTTTTGGGACTTGGGATAGAAAGGAGTAAAATTGGCGATATACTGGTATATGATCATAAAGCTATTGTTTTTGTGAATAAGGACATAGCATCTTATATCATCAATAACTTATTTAAAGTTAAAAATATAAAAGCAGAAGCAAAGGAAATTTTATTGGATGAAGTTGTTCTTCCCGAGCCTAAGATAAAAGAAATTACTTCTACCGTTTCATCTCTTAGAGCTGATTCGATATTGAGTGCCGGTTTTCAGTTATCGAGAAGCAAGATTGTGGATTTAATAAAATCTGAAAAGGCATTGATCAATGGAGTAATAGCAAGTCCTGCCTCCCACATTAAAGAGGGAGATTTTTTAACACTAAGAGGTTTTGGCAAAATTAAATTGGCTGAAGTCAGAGGAAAAACTAAGAAAGATCGTGTGAGCATTGTAATACATCGGTATGTATAGGGGGGACATTGATTATGCTTACGCCACTGGATATTGAATCACAAGAATTTAGAAAGAAACCGTATGGATATTCTATTGAAGAAGTAGATAAATTTTTAGATGATGTGATAGAATCCTATGAGAAAATTTATAAGGAAAATATAGAATTAAAAGATAAGATTTCTATGTTAAATGAAAGCATTCAACACTATAAAGCTCTGGAGCAAACCCTCCAAAATACGCTGATACTTGCTGAAAAAGCTGCAGAAGATACAAAATCTGCAGCGTATCAAAAAGGAGAGCAAATAAAAAGAGAAGCTGAAATGAAAGCTAATCAGATTTTGGAAGAAACTCAACAGGAAGTTTTTAGAATTAATCAGGAAATAGAACGATTAAAAAATCAATATTCCTCATTAAAAATACAGATGAAGCAAACATTGTTAGCACAATTGGAAATCCTGGAGCAGTCTGTATTATATAAGGAAGATGAAATACCGAGTCATCAACAACCGAAGGAAGAATATGATACAGTTAGAGATGAGGATGCAATATGAACAAAATTTTAGTAAATCCCTCTTCATCATCATACCCGATTTATTTTTCTCAGAATTTCGAAGATCTTTCACTTGCTCTTAAAGACCATAACTTACTAAATCGAAAAGTATGCATTATTACAGACCATATCGTAGATTCTTATTACGGCAATCAATTTGTGGATGTCCTAAAAAGTAACTATGATGATGTATATAAATTTACGTTTAATGCCGGAGAAGAAAGTAAAAATCTCGATACGATTCAAGATATGTATCGATTTTTTATCGAGAATCATTTAGACAGAAATTCCCTAATCTTCGCCTTGGGCGGAGGCGTTACAGGAGATATGGCTGGTTTTGCTGCTGCCACATATATGCGCGGAATACCCTTTATTCAAGTTCCTACAACACTTCTTGCGCAAGTTGACAGCAGTGTGGGAGGAAAAGTAGGGGTTGATTTTCTTCAACATAAAAACATGATTGGTGCTTTTTATCAACCAACTTTTGTTTATATCAATTTAAACACATTAAAAACCCTTCCTTTAAAGCAATTATCTGCAGGAATGGCAGAAGTTATTAAGCACGGACTGATCCTAGACGATAATTATTTCTCATTTGTTGAATCTTCAGCAGATTTAGTATTTGATTTTGACAAAACCACATTAGAAAAGATTATTCAGCGATCTTGTGAGTTAAAAGCATCCATTGTATCGCAGGATGAAAAAGAGAATGGTTTAAGAGAAATTTTGAATTTTGGCCATACCATAGGTCATGCCATAGAAACTCTTCTTAACTTTAAGCTTCTGCATGGCGAATGTGTTGCAATTGGAATGGTTGGTGCAGCATATTTATCCTATGAAAATAATTTAATTTCACAGGAAGATTTAAAAAGAATAGAGAGTGTTTTACGATCTTATCGTCTTCCTGTCAGAATCAATCAATTAGACTGTGAGAAGATTTATCAGCAAATGTTGCTGGATAAAAAAGTTAAGAATAATAAGATTAAGTTTATTCTATTATCGTCCATCGGAAAAGCTTTAAGAGTTGGAGATTTAAATGAGGACAGGATCAAATCATCCATTTCTTATTTAAAAGGTGACGTGCAATAAGCACGTTATTTTTTTGCTTTAGTTTCCATCATGGTTTTATGAACTATTGCAAAACCTATATAGGGAAACAGCAAAAGAAATGGAGGGAACATTATGACCAATGAACAACTGCAAGAAATTAAAAATAATTTAATTCAAGAAAAAAAAGAAGCCGAAACAGAATTAAAGAGGATGGAGGAATACGGACCACATGGCTCACTTCTTGAGTGGACCGATGAATTATCCTCTTATGATAATCATCCCGCAGATCTTGGCAGTGAAACTTTTGAAATGGAAAAACATATGGCATTAAATGTACACCAGCAAAAATATCTTGAGGATATCAACGATGCACTTAAAAAAATAGAAAATGGTACTTATGGAATTTGCGAAACTTGCTCCAAAGAAATAGAATACGAAAGATTAAAAGCAATTCCGTATGCCAAAGAATGTATATCTTGTGCAAAAGCCCATCAAATTAATCCTGACGATTTTAATAAAGACAGGCCCGCAGAAGAAGAAGTTATTGGCCCGGTTTTTAATCGTAATTTTATGCGTGAAGAGGACGGGGATATTAATCATGGAGCAGAAATCATGAGGCAGTTAGAAGCTTATGGCTCAGCAGACAATATGCAGGATATGGGATGGGATGTCAAAGATTATGATGAAATTAATAATTTATATGATACTCCACAAGACACAGTAGATGAAGTCGACTTATTATCCAATCAAGATAGAAAAAATGCGTTGGAGTGACAGCTTTACAGGAAATAAAAGGGGTGATATAATTTTCTTGCTTTAAGAGTTTATTTTAAGGGAGAGAGAAAATGCTTATTCAATATTTCTTAGTAGTGTCGTTATTAGTTGCTTTAGACCAATTGACAAAATATGTCGCTTTTAATTATTTACAGAGTATTAACAGTATCCCAATCATAAAAGATGTCTTTCACCTGACTTTTGTTAAAAACAGGGGGGCTGCTTTTGGAATACTTCAAAATCAACGATGGTTTTTTATTATAATGACCGTCTCAGTTTTGATAGGAATTATTTACTATTATAAGCATCTTCCAAAGTATAAGCCTTATGGCTTTATTCGTTTTGCGTTGATTTTAATAAGTGCCGGGGCTATTGGGAATTTGATTGACCGAATTCGACTCGGTTTTGTGATAGATTTTTTTGATTTTTGTTTAATAAATTTTCCTGTATTTAATATAGCCGACATTTGTGTAGTCATTGGAACAATACTCCTTGCCTGGTTTATACTTTTTACACCTGAAGATGACTTTGAAAAAAAGGAAGTTGAATGATGGACTTTTATACGTACATTGTTGAAAATGAAGATGTGGGGAAACGTATTGATATTTTTTTGTCAGCTGAACTGGAGGATGTTTCAAGGTCTTTTATTCAGAAGCTTATTGAAAATGAAAAAGTAAAAGTCAATCAAAAAACAGTAAAATCAAACTATAAATTAAGATTAGATGACATTATTGATATAGAAATTCCTGACCCAGAACCTATAGAAATACTCCCGGAACCCATTCCTTTAGATATATTATACGAAGATCAGGACATTATTGTAGTCAATAAACCACAGGGTATGGTGGTGCATCCTGCACCAGGACATTATACAGGAACACTGGTCAATGCCTTGCTATATCATTGCAAGAATGATCTGTCAGGAATCAATGGTATGCTGCGACCAGGAATTGTTCACAGGATAGATAAAGATACATCCGGAGTCCTTATGGTGGCAAAAAATGATCATGCCCATAAACACCTTGCCCTTCAATTAAAAGAGCATTTGATTACCAGAAAATATACTGCAATTGTATATCATAATCTTGTAAATGATGAAGGTACAATCAATGCTCCTATTGGAAGACATCCAACAGACAGAAAAAAAATGGCTGTAACATATAAAAATTCAAGACATGCAGTTACCCACTATACTGTATTAGAGCGATTTGGACAATTTACTTTAATTGAAGCGCAATTGGAAACTGGAAGAACCCATCAGATCAGAGTTCATATGAAGCATATAGGACATCCGCTCTTAGGTGACCCTGTCTATGGACCAAAATCACAGCCTGATCATATTAGTGGGCAAATGCTTCATGCGAGAGTTTTAGGATTTATTCATCCTTCTAAAAATGAATACATGGAGTTTGAAGCCCCTATTCCAAAGTATTTTATGGATGTGATTGAAAAACTTCGAAAAAATGCCCATTTGTAATTGGTCAAGTAGGATAAAAGGAGTTGATTTTTTTGGAAAAATCAAAAGAGTTGTTAGATGAAAAAGCGATTCAAAGAGCTTTAACTAGAATTTCTCATGAAATCATAGAAAAAAACAAAGGCGTTGAAGATATACTCCTTATAGGTATTAAAACAAGAGGTATTCCATTGGCAGAAAGGATTGCCCGAAAGATTTACGAAGTAGAAAACGTTAAAGTTCCCGTAGGCGTTCTTGATATTACTTTTTATCGGGATGATTTAAAACATAAATCGGTGCAACCCATTGTTCATAATACAGATGTGAAATACCATGTGGATGATAAAATTGTAATTCTGGTTGACGATGTTATTTATACCGGAAGAACTGCAAGAGCTGCCATTGATGCTGTAATAGATATGGGAAGACCCAAATACATACAATTGGCTGTTTTAATTGACAGAGGTCACAGGGAACTTCCAATCAGGCCGGACTTTGTAGGGAAGAACATCCCTACTTCAAAAGAAGAAATTGTAAGAGTATTACTCGAAGAAACAGATAACAATAATTTAGTATTGATAGAGAAAAATTAATTTTGGCTAATTGAAAGGACGAATCAATATGCATGACTTAAGAATTTCTACGCTGGCAAAAACATTGGTACGATATTCTGTGAATATTCAAAAGGGAGAAAAAGTATTAATTCAAAGTAACGGCATAGAACCTTCTCTTGTAAAGGCATTGATTAAGGAAGTTTATGCTGTAGGTGGCTTGCCTTTTGTTCAGTTAAATGATCATAGCATTCTTAGAGAACTATATCTTGGCACTTCAGAAGAACACATGAAAGCAATGGCTAGTTACGAAGCCTACAGAATGAATGAAATGGATGCATTTATTGGCTTCACCTCTTTAAGAAATGCATCCGAATTTGCTGATGTGCCCTCTGATAAAATGGATATTTATCACAAATATTTTGTAAAGCAGGTGCATATGGAGATACGTGTGCCAAAAACGAAATGGGTTGTTCTGCGTTATCCTTCTCCTGCTATGGCCCAACTGGCAGATATGAGTACTGAAGCTTTTGAAGATTTTTATTTTAATGTATGCAATCTGGATTATGCGAAAATGTCAAAAGCAATGGATTCTCTTGTAAGATTAATGGAGCAAACCGACAAAGTAAGAATTGTAGGAAAAGACACAGATCTTTCATTTTCGATCAAAGGGCTTCCTGCAATTAAATGTGACGGGAAAATGAATATACCTGACGGAGAAGTGTATACTGCCCCTGTAAGAGAATCTGTCAATGGAATCATAACATATAATGCCCCCTCTGAATATCAGGGATTTACTTTTGACAAAATTCAATTTGAATTTAAGAACGGAAAAATTATTAATGCCACTTCGAATAATACGGAAAGGCTTAATAAAATACTGGATACGGACGAAGGTTCAAGATATATTGGAGAATTTGCCATAGGCGTAAACCCTTATATTACTAAACCAATGAAAGAAACTTTATTTGATGAAAAAATCGCAGGTTCTATTCATTTTACTCCAGGAAATGCTTATGACGACTGCTTTAATGGAAATCGTTCTGCAATTCACTGGGATTTAGTATATATTCAAACACCGGAATACGGTGGTGGTGAAATCTATTTTGATGATCTGCTCATCCGAAAAGATGGACGATTTGTTATTCCAGAGCTTGAAAACCTTAATCCGGAAAACCTAAAATAAATTGTGGCTTTTGCCACTTTTTTTATAATCTTTTTTAAATTTTTCATACTTCTTTAATTTTAAAACGTATTATTTATACGATGAAACTTTAGAATCTTTAAAATTATTTTTAGGAGGGTAATTATGGAAAGTAATTTAAATTTACAACCAGTTGCAGAAGAGCAACCTCTTGGCTTTTTATCAAAATTAGTTAAAATTTTTACAAGCCCAACAGAAGTCCTTGAAAATATTTCACATTATCCTAAAATACTTATGCCTCTTATTTATTCTTCAGTAATTATGATTATTACATATTTTATCAGAATGCCATTATTAGAAATTACACAAAAAAAAGTATCCGATTTATATTTGCAAAAATACGGAATAGATATGTCTCAAAATTTGCAAGCCAGTGATTCAATAAATTATATTAGCGCTTTTTTAGCTCCAATAAGCATTATTGTCATGTGGGCTATTGGCGGACTGTTTTTATGGTTACTTGTAAAAATCTTTGGGGGCAAGTCAAGTGTTAAGCAAATTCTTTCTCTTTATGCTCACGTAATGATGATTTCCGTAACAGGATCTCTTATTGCTGCCCCAATTGGATTATTGCTTAACACAGATATAATCATTTTTTCACCGGTAGTTTTTATGCCTAATGGAGATATTTCAAGCTTTTTATATAACTTTTTAATGCTTGCAGAAGTCTTTTCGATTTGGAGTATGATTATTGCAGGCTTAGGAATAAGTATATTGAATGAATTTAGTAAAGTAAAAGGTATAGTAATTTCTATGATTTATCTTATAATAGGAAATGCATTGACTGCGCTAATTGCAATTTTACCTTATTTAACGTTAAATTTATATCAAAATATGTAGGAGTGGAAGTAATGGAGTTGAAAGCAAACATTAAGAAAAATAATAAAAAAATATTTGTGGGAATTGGAATTTTATTGATATTAATTACTTTTGTTGTGGCGGCAGTGATCAATCTTAAATCAGAATCAAATGGCAATACTCCTCCCAAGTCAGGAATCGGTGTTAATATTGAAGAAGCAAGAATAGATACTTTAATATCAAAAGTAACCGCTACAGGAGTTATTGAACCTAAAAATATTGAAACCATTTATGTTGATACTTATATGGATACTTCTTTAAGAATTAAAGATATTCTTGTCGAACTTGGCGATCAAGTAAGAAAAGATACAGAAATTGTAAAATATGATCCGATTACTAAAGAAGAACTGGAACAACAGTTAAAAGAAGCAGAAATCTCCCTTGAAAATGCTAAATTGAGATTACAGTCTTTAACTGATGCAAACCCAGATGAAATACTTGATGCAGAGTCTTCTTTGATCTCCCGTGAAAAATCACTTAGTGATGCACAAAAAGAGTTAAAGCAAACAGAACTCACAATAACTCAGCTAAAGAAAAAGATCCAAGATAAGGAAACAACTGTTGCTAATAATCAAATTCTTTATGATCAAGGTGCTATTCCTAAGTCAGAGCTAGATGGTGCTAAAACGGAATTAAGTGAATTAAAAGATCAACTTCAAAAAGAGCAAATGAATCTTGAATCCATTAAGCAAAATATTGAAAATTTAAAGAGAGAAAAATCCATTGCAGAAAGAAAATTGTCCAATACATACAATAAATCCTCTGATCCAAAGCAAGAAAATGAAATAAAAATTCAACAAAACCTAATTAAATCAGAAGAATTAAAAATCCAAACATTAAAGCAAAAATTAGAAAGACAATTAACATCATCCAAGAGTCCTATTGATGGTACAGTAACAGAAATACTTACTGAAGAAGGTGCCTGGGTTAATCAGAGTTCTCCTATATTAAAGATTGCTGACTTAAATCATTTAATTGTAAAAGTAAGTGTAACGGAATTTGATGCGCCAAGTATTCAAGTGGGACAAAAAGCTATCCTTACGGGTGATGCAATAAAAGGAAAGCCTATAGAGGGAAAAGTAACAAAAATTGCTCCCAAAGCTATCACCCAAGATACTGGAGAAAAAACAAAAGAAGCTATGGTAGAAGTTGAAGTAGAAGTCTTGAATAATGACAGCAATCTTAAACCCGGATATACAGTGGACGTTGAAATTATCACTGCAGAGCATGAAGACACAGTTGTTATTCCGTTACTAGCAGTTGATACCGATAAAGATGGAACGAATTTTGTTTATATCATGAAAGACGATTTCACTGTTGAGCAAAGAGAGATTGAATTAGGTATTTACTCAGATTTATACGTAGAAGCTAAAGGCGTAAATCCAGGAGAAAAAATTATTACAAATCTAAGCAGTCAAATTCAAGAAGGTGTTAAGGTAAAACCAATGAATATATCTGAGTCAGGTGAACAAAATGATTAGAATTGAAAATCTGTGCAAGGTTTATAAAAATGGAAAAATTGAAGTGCAGGCTTTAAAAAATATATCTTTTTCTGTAGTTCCAGGAGAATTCGTAGCGGTTATGGGGGCTTCGGGTTCAGGAAAATCAACGCTTATGAATATATTAGGATGTCTTGATCGTTCAACGAGTGGAAGCTATTTTTTAGATAATGTTGATATTTCTTCTTTAAAGGATAATGATCTGGCATTGATCAGGAATCTAAAAATTGGTTTTGTTTTTCAGGCTTTTAATCTTTTGCCCAAATTAACAGCGTTGGAAAATGTTGAATTGCCAATGATTTATGCAGGCCTAAAACATAAGGAAAGAAAAGAAAAAGCGATGCTTGCTTTAGAAAAAGTAGGCTTATCTGAAAGAATGCATCATCGTCCTAATGAATTATCAGGGGGACAAAAGCAGAGAGTCGCTATTGCCCGAGCATTGGTAAACTCCCCTTCTATTTTATTGGCAGACGAACCAACAGGTAATTTAGACAGTGCATCCAGTGAAGAAATCATGGGGATTTTTCAAAGCCTGAATGCTGAGGGGGTAACTATTGTTATGGTTACCCATGAGCCCGATGTTGCACAACACACCAAAAGAATCGTTGTATTTAAAGATGGAGAAATTATTTCAGATCATCCTGTTAATGATCCCATTATTGTAAGGAGGGCGGTATTATGAATTTATATGAGAGCATAAAATCTGCTTTAAGAAATCTTCTGGCTAATAAAATGCGCTCCTTCCTTACCATGTTAGGAATCATAATAGGAATAGGCTCTGTAATCATGATTACTTCCATTGGTTCTGGAAGCCAATCTGCAATTTTGGATAATTTTAACAAACTTGGTTTTGGCCTGATACAAGTGCAAATGAGGGATGTAAGCAAAGCTAAAACCAGAGATTATCTTACCATAGATGATGTGGATCTCATTAAAACCCATCCGGATGTAAAATATGTATCCCCTTATTTTTATGGATGGGGATCTGTAAAATTAAAAAATCCTAAGGAACAGAAAAGAGCATATTTGATAGGAGTGAATGGTGAATATAGATTTATCCAATTGCCAGAACTACTCTATGGGCGTTTTATAGTAGATGCGGATTGCAGATCTAAAAGTAACGTAATTGTCATTGATGAAGTATTAGCTGAAAAAGTATTCGGCAAAAAAGATGTTGTAGGAAAAACTTTATCTGTCGAAATGTGGAGAGGTACTTTCAAATTCACAGTAATAGGTGTTATGAAGAATAGCAATGCTTTTCTTGAATCTATGCTGGGTGATCAACTTAGCTCTGAAGTTTACCTTCCTATTCAAACACTTATGGATATGTATATGTACGACATTGTTGATTATCTTTATGTAACTGTAAACGATATTGACAATGTCGATCAGACTGCTATTGAAATTAACAAATTACTAGAAACAAAACATAGAAATAAAGATGCCTATAGTGTAAAGAATGCTGCGCAGGATTTAGATGCTATTAATGAAGTTTTAGGCATATTTACAGCTTTTATTAGTTTTGTTGCAGGCATATCTTTACTGGTTGGCGGCGTTGGAGTAATGAATATTATGTTGGTAACTGTGACCGAAAGAACCAGAGAAATTGGAATAAGAAAATCCCTGGGTGCTAAAAATAAAGATATAAGACAGCAGTTCTTAATTGAAGCTGTGATTATAACCATCATTGGAGGAACTATCGGTCTTTTACTTGGATACTTAGGTGGTTTAGGCGTTGGTTCCTGGATGAAAATTACTCCCAAAGTCTCTTTATTATCCATAATCATTACTGTAAGTCTGTCGACTGTTATAGGTATTATCGCTGGAGTTTATCCTGCCAGCAAGGCTGCAAAATTAGATCCAATAGAGGCATTGAGATATGAGTAAAAATGGGGTGAGTTTTTGCAGTTTTTAGTAAAGATTATGATCGGTCTATTTGCCAGTACGATCATTTCATACATAGCTTATAAAAAGCAAGCTTTAACGCTAAGTGGAGCCATAGGGGCCATGATTCTCGGTACAGGAATCTTTTTTGGTTCTGGCCTATATGGCTCTTTTCTTATATTTGTTTTTTTTAGCACTTCTACTATTTTCACATTTATAAAAAGAAATTATAAAAATGAAATAGAAAAGCAGTACGAAAAAAGTGGTGGAAGAGATTTCTATCAGGTCTTTGCTAATGGCGGAGTAGGACTGCTGTATTCTCTGTTATATTCTTTTACTTTTAATCCAATGTATTTAATTCTGATCGGAGTGTCATTTGCAGCTTCTAATGCAGATACCTGGGCCAGTGAATTGGGAGTATTCAGCAAATCATTACCTGTATCTTTAAGAAGTTTTAAAAAAGTACCTAAGGGAACCTCAGGAGCAGTCAGCTTATTTGGAATACTTATGTCCTTTCTGGGTTCATTGCTTATAGCTTTTTCTGCAATCATAATCATTACTATATTTCAATTAAACCTTAATCCTTTTTCATACATTGAAGCTTTCCTACTCATTATTTTAGGAGGAATCTTAGGCAGTATGATAGATTCAATCCTAGGTGCTACCATTCAGGCTGTTTATTATAATGAAAATTTAAAAAAAGAAACTGAAAAAGCATTTGAAGAAGGAAAATCAAATGTGCTCATCAGAGGATATAAATTAATTAATAACGATTTTGTTAATTTTACGAGCATTTTGTTAGCTACAATTATAATCTTGCTTTTATGTAGATGATTTGCATAAAATTGTATAAATATAAAAGTAATAATCTTTAAATCTAATATTTTATTAAAAAAAGTTCGAAAAATGTTTGAAAAACGCACGGTTTTTAGTATAATTATACACTAGTTTATACTTAATTCTTAAAGGGGGAAAGTTAATGACTGGTGACAAACTACAGATCTTTATTGCCATGTGTGCCTATATGGCATTTGTCATTGGCATAGGATTATATTATGCAAAACGTGCCAATGAAAGCAGTGAGAACTATTTTCTTGGAGGCAGAACCCTTGGACCATGGGTTACTGCAATGAGTGCTGAAGCCTCTGATATGAGTGGATGGTTGCTCATGGGGCTGCCTGGAGTTGCTTATTGGTGTGGATTAAGTGATGCTATATGGACGGCGATAGGTTTGGGCATAGGTACATATGTTAACTGGCTTTTTGTAGCGAAGAGACTTCGCAGATATTCAGCTGTGGCTGGGGACGCAATTACTGTTCCGGATTTTTTCAGCAACAGATTTAAAGAAAATAAAAAAGTGATCATGACTATTGCAGCATTGTTTATCTTAATATTTTTTACAGTTTATGCGGCCAGTTGCTTTGTTACAGTTGGAAAACTATTTAGTACGTTATTTGGCGTAAAATATCAATACATGATGGTTGCAGGAGCCTTGTTCGTAGTTTTATATACAATATTAGGTGGTTTCTTGGCTGAAAGTGTATCTGACTTTATGCAGGCAATCGTTATGGTTTTTGTATTGGTTTTTGTCTTTATAGTTGGTACTTCTGTTGCTGGCGGCATTTCAGCAGTTTTAAAGAATGCTAAAGATATACCTGGCTTTTTCGAATTTTTTGGAATTGCGCAACCTACAGTAGTTGACGGCGTTCAACAGGTTAGCGAAGCTGGCAAACCATTATTTGGCGAAGCTGGACATTATGGATTCTTAACCATCCTTTCAACATTATCCTGGGGGTTAGGTTATTTTGGTATGCCTCAGGTATTGTTAAGATTTATGGCAATCAGAAAATCCGAAGAAATTACTATGTCCAGAAGAATTGCAACTGTTTGGTGTTTTGTTTCTCTTTTTGCAGCAGTATCTATTGGTATGATCGGCAGAGCATTGTATCCAAGCGAACTTCTTACTCAGAGCTCTGCTGAAAGCATCTTTATTTTAATGGCTACTAAATTGTTGCCTGCATTATTTGCAGGAATTGCTATGGCAGGAATTCTTGCTGCAACCATCAGTTCATCAGATTCTTATCTTCTTATTGCAGCCTCCGCTTTTGCCAAAAACATCTATCAAGGTGTTATCAAAAAGAATGCAAATGACCAAGAAGTTATGGTTGTATCCAGAGTGGTATTAATATTAATTTCTATTCTTGGTATGATCATTGCGCTTGATGAAACAAGTGTTATATTCACTGTTGTTTCATTTGCCTGGGCTGGTTTTGGAGCAACTTTTGGACCTATTATGCTTTTCTCATTATTCTGGAAAAGAACTACCCGATCTGGTGCCATCGCTGGTATGATATCTGGGGGTGTAATGGTATTTGTGTGGAAATTAATGCTTAAACCTTTAGGAGGCATCTTTGGAATATATGAGTTGCTTCCGGCATTTATTATTTCATGCATTGTTATCGTAATAGTTTCATTAATATCGGAAGAACCTTCTCAAGAGATTCAAAAAGAATTTGAATTGGCAAAAACATATGAATGCTAATTGAATGTACATATGACACCAATTAACTAAAAAAGTGTTGTGATCATAATTTTGTGATCACAACACTTTTTTATTAAGATAAGTCATATCTTAAGATTATACGAACATATATAAATAGTGGCATCTGTCCTTTGATTTTGATTATAAGTATCTGATTTTTGAAACCATTTTAAATATGGGGGAAAGAATCCATGAAAATCACTGCAATGATTATTTTTATTACAACATATATTTTGCTGTTGGTATTTCCAAAAATCAGAGCCTATATTGCACTCCTTTCCGCTTCAATCTTTGTATTTATCGGAATAATACCTGCTGGTAAGTGTTTAACTTTCGTCGATTGGAACGTTATTTTAATGATTACAGGGACTATGGGAATTGTGTCCTTATTTATTGAATCCAAAATGCCAGCCCTGTTAGCAGATTTGTTAATCGAGAAAACTCCAAATGTCAAATGGGCAATTATCGCTTTATCCCTGTTTGCAGGCATTATTTCTGCCTTTATAGATAATGTTGCAACAGTTTTGATGATAGCCCCTGTGGCTTTAAATATAGCCAAAAAACTCAAAGTATCTCCTGTGCCCAGTATCATTGCTATTGCGGTTTCATCCAATCTTCAAGGTGCTGCCACTTTAGTGGGGGATACCACCTCAATTCTTTTGGGAGGTTATGGAAATCTTGACTTTTTGGACTTTTTCTTTTTTAAAGATAAACCCGGGATGTTTTGGATCGTCCAAGCCGGTGCAATATCTTCCATTTTTGCTTTGATGTATATATTTAAAGATTATACAAAACCAGTTAAATCCATAAGCAGAACAATCGTTAAAGACTATTTTCCAACAGTACTTCTCATTGGAATGATTATATTATTGATCTTTGTATCCTTCATACCTGATAAACCCAGCATCACTAACGGAATGATTTGCGTTGTATTATTTTATATTGGTTTGGTGAATAGTTTTTATAAATCTAAAGATCTTGGAATCGTATTAAAAGCCTTAAGAGAAATAGACTACTATACCATTCTTTTATTGGCTGGGCTTTTTGTTGTAGTGGGGGGAATCACAGAAGCAGGAGTCATAGAAGACATAAGTAAGATTTTCGTCACAATCAGCAAAGACAATATTTTTGCAATTTATAGCCTTCTTGTCTGGGCCTCTGTATTCTTTTCGGCATTCATTGATAATATTCCTTATGTAGCAACCATGCTACCCGTAACTACGGGAATTGCAAAAATATTAAATATTGATCCCTACATACTTTATTTTGGACTGCTTTCAGGAGCCACTTTAGGAGGCAATTTAACTCCCATTGGAGCTTCAGCAAATATTACGGCTCTTGGCATTCTTAGAAAAAACGGATATGAAGTAAGCAACAGAGAGTTTATGAAAATCGGTGTCCCATTCACCTTAACGGCTGTAACGGTTGGCTATATACTCATTTGGTTTATTTGGAGATAGTCTTAAATATTTTATATATTTTATCTTTCAGCGGCTCTATGATTAATTTATCCATTAAAAATATACCTCCAGGAAGATCATCCGGCTTTTTAATGAACAGATGATCTTCCTGGGTAGAACATATAATTCATTCGTAAGATATATTTATAGTTCTACTTCACACAAAATTCATACTAAAGTATTATAATCTTATGGATGAAAATATGTAAGGAGTGGTTAAATGTCGAATGTGGTTTTTGTTGTTGAAGATGATGAAAATATAAGGGAAGTAGTAGAAGAATATTTAAAAGCAGCAGGATTCATTGTAATTACAGCAGAAGATGGTAAAAAAGCAGTAGAAATGATGGAGTTACATACAGAGATTGATTTGTATATTCTCGATATAATGCTTCCTGAAATATCAGGCTTAGATATATTAAAAAGGATCCGTTCCAATCGGCAAACTCCAGTTATTATGTTAACAGCCTTAGACGATGAATATACACAACTCATTAGTTTTGATGGACAAGCTGATGATTATATTACAAAACCTTTTTCTCCAAAGCTACTGGTCAAGAGAGTGGAGGCACTCTTAAGACGAATTGGAAAACATAGTGATATATTGCAAATAGGAAGTATATCGATTAATGTGGATAGTTATGAAGCCTTTGAAAACGGATCCAGAGTTGATTTGACTTTAAAGGAATTAGAAATCTTAAAAACATTAATGTGGCATCAAGGAAAAGTTCTATCGAGACAGCAATTACTTAATTTGGTATGGGGATATGATTACTTTGGTGACGAAAGAATCGTAGATGTACATATTAAAAATATACGAAAAAAGTTTAAATCAAATATCATTATCACAGTGAAAGGCGTAGGTTATAAAATTGAGAAAAAGGCAGGAGAAGCCTATGCTTAAGAAAAAGGGAATTCTTTTAAAAACCTTTGCCTTTACCTCTCTTTTGATCACAGTTATAGTGCTTATCTCTTTTGGAATTTTATTTTTTATTTTACCAGACTATTATTTATACACTAAAAATAAAACACTGCAAAAAAGAGCTGATCAGTTAGTCTCAGAAATAGACGGTGCAAAAACAGAAGATGAACTGGCTCAGTTCATTTCGGACTTTTCGTTAAATAATAATGCCACCGTCATGGCTTTTAATTCATCTGATGAATTAGTAGCCCATTTATCTTCTCCTTTTGTTTCCATGTATTCTGTTTCGGCAGAAGATTCAAAACGAATTACAGTTACTTTAGCGAAAACGAATAAAGATTTGACTGAAGATTCAACTGATGGCGATTTAAATCATCATGCAGTTATTAGCAAAAGTACTATATTAGAAAATCCCAAATCAATCGCTTTAGAGGGAATTCCTTCTGGTTATGTTTTAAAAATGAGAAACTCAATGGATGCGTCACATATTGAAATGACTAAAAAAGTAAATAATACTGCGATCGCTTCTATTACAATTACAAGTACATTACAGCCTATTGATGAAGCAAAAAGCGTGATGATCTCTTTAATTCCCTATTTGCTGCTAATTGATCTATTGATTGCTTTAGTAGCTGCTTATTTTTATTCTAAGCAATTGACAAAACCAATTATTCATTTATCGAAAACAGCAGCAGAAATGCAAAGTCTTCGACCTAATATTTCTTGTAAAATAAACACAAATGATGAATTAGGAGAGTTATCTGATAATATTAATGCACTCTATATAAAACTTCGCGCCAATATTGAGAATGTAAAACGTGAAATGGAAAAGGTATCTTTATTGGAAAAGTCGAAAACAGATTTTATGCGTGCTGCAAGTCATGAGTTAAAAACACCAATTACTGCAATAAACGGCATGATTGAAGGTATGATTGATCATGTAGGTAGATATCAGGATAAAGAAAGATATTTAAAAGAATGTAAAAAACTAATCGATCATTTGTCAAAGCTGGTTCATGAGATATTAAAAGCTTCTAAGCTGGATACCACAGAATATATATTGCATATGGAAAAGATAGATTTATGGGAAATTATTGAGAAGAACTTAGAAAACAATAAGATTTTAATTGAAGAAAATAAACTGAAGCTATTTTTAGATAAAAAGAATTTAGAAGCTTATATTGATCAAACGATCATAGAGAATACGCTCTCTAATATCATTTCTAACGCTGTAAAATATACGAAACCTAATGGACAAATTCATATTTTTACTTCAGAAACAGAAGAAGTACGAATACTTTCTATTGAAAACGAATGCGAACCTATCCCAATTGATGATCTCGAAAAGTTGTTTGAACCTTTTTACACCAGAAACTATAGTAGAAATAGGCATAAATATAAAAACGGAACTGGGTTAGGATTGTACATTGTAAAAAAGAATTTAGAAACTTTAAACCTTCCATATAAACTAGAGAATACAAAATTAGGATTAAAATTTAATATTTATTTTCAGAAAGCTCCTCAATGCAATGCACCCTCATAAGTTAGATTTTTAAGTCTAATTTATGAGGTTTTTCAGTATAAGGAGTTTTCATATTAAATACATATTAGATTCACATATATTTCATGTTAAATTACTAAAATGAAATCAATGAATAGGGCCACTATTCAAATAAATTTTTATTAGGAGGAAATATATGAAAAAGTTTAGTGCATTAGTTTTAACTTCAATCATTGCTATTTCTACAGTTGCTTGTGTCAATCGAAATGAAACAGCTTCAACAAATATAACCGAAAAAATAGGAGGAGAGATTACTGTATCCTGCTTTGAGAGTGCTTTGTATAAAAATTATCTTGAAGAAGCCGCCAAGGCTTTCGAAAAAAAATATCCTGGCACAAAGGTGAATATAGAAACATTCTCACTTATGCCAGAAGTGAAAACGTCCGCCACTGAAGATGGTAGAAAAGCATCTGTTATAACAATAGGCAACGATGATGATATGAGCAAAATTGACTATATTAATAAAATCAATACGGAATTGATGAGTGGGGGGGGAGCGGATCTTTTAGCTATGGATGTGCTTCCTTATTATAAATATGCTGAAAAAGGTCAGTTAGAAGATCTAAAGAAGTATATGGAAGAAGATCAAGAATTCATCCCTTCAAATTATCTTCAAAATATTGTTGACGCGGTTCAATATAAAGGAAGACAATATCTTTTCCCTATAAGCTATTCTTTTCAATATCTAAGCTATGATACAACTTTATTGGATAAAAAAGCCCAAGATCAATTAGCTCAAAAAGATACTTTTACATATGAAGAATTAACAGAAATAGCTTACAATTCTTTTCAAAATCAAAAAAAACAAGAAAATACTTCAAAAATGTATAATATTTATGATTGCGAGAAAATGTTTCAAGTTCTTTTAAAAGAGCATTACAATAAAATTCTAAATTTTAAGGAAAGAACTGCAAATTTCACTGATGGAACCTTCAGAAAAATTCTAGAAACTGCAAAAGAGTACGGAGAAAATGGCTATGTAATAGAAAGCGTGGTAAATCTTGAAAAAGGCAGCAATAAAAATACTGAGGTAAGCATTGTAGTTGGAAAAATGGGTACCGGGCAAAATGGCCTTCCAAGATACTTTTATCAAGCAATAGATCAAGGAATGTTAGTGTATGAATTTAAGGACTTAAAATCCGGAAAAATTTCAATTGACCTGAGTTCAATACTTGGAAATACAGGAGACAATAAAATCGCCGGATTACTTTCCAATGAACAGGGAGAAATTCCTTTTGATTTACGCATGGGATTTGGAATGAATTCAAATTCACAAAATAAAAAAACAGCCTGGGAGTTTATTAAGTTTTTAGCAAGTGAAGAAATGCAAACATCAATGAAATTGATAGGATGTCCAATTCATAAAAAAGCCATGGAAGAAAGGGCAAAATTAGAAATTACTGGACAGCTTTTTGCACCGGAAGAAAATTTAGGAATCGAAAAATTAACAGAAGCGCAAAAGAAAATCTTTCAAGAGTACTTTTCAGTACTCAATAGATTTGTTAATCAATTAAATACATATTTGATGCAGGATAGCATGATTAATGAAATGATTGAACAGGAAATTCCTTATTTTTTTGATGGCACAAAAACAGCGGAAGAGGTAGCAGAAACGTTACAAAGCCAAATAGAATTGTATCTGAACGAATAGAGGTTTGCAAAATGCTTAAAAATCAGAAAATGGATTGGCCTTTCTTATTTATACTTCCAAGTTTATTAGGATTTTTATTATTTTACATATGTCCGTTTTTAACCTCATTAAGGTATGTTTTTGTTGATAAACCTGTCAATGGAAATTTCGTAGGGATGCAGAATTTTATTGATTTGTTTCAAAGCAAATCGTATCTTAATGGATTAAAAAATACATTAATCTTTATGGGAATCAGTATTCCCGTAAATATTGTTTTATCCTTAAGAATATCATTGATGATCCATAAAATGACTGGACAAAAAGAGCTTTTTACATTGTTGTTTTTGATACCTTTAGTCATTCCATCAGGTTCCATGCTTTATTTCTGGAAAATGCTTTTTGATTACAATGGATATGTAAATAATCTTCTTTTCCGAATCGGTATTGATAACGTCAACTGGTTAGGCACAAGCTTAGCTCGTTATGTGATGATTGGGGTTTTTGTGTGGAAAAGTCTGGGATATAATATCGTTTTATTTTTATCAGGCCTCAGTTCTATTCCGAAAGAATATTATGCGGCAGCAAAGGTAGATGGAGCAAGTGAAATACAGGAGTTTTTTAAAATTACGCTTGTCCATCTTTTACCTACCCTTATTGTTATCGTAATTCTATCAATCATTGATTCTTTTAAAATCTTTAAAGAAATTTATCTTATTGCGGGGAATTATCCTCACGACAGCATTTATACGTTGCAGCATTTTATGAATAATATGTTTCATTCTCTTAATTATCAGAAACTGACCACAGCTACCTGCGTACTGGTTTTAGCGATTACTATGTCCACTCAAATTTTATTTAAATTAGAAAAGAAGGTGCGTTAGGTGAAGAAGAAAATGATACATACATTGAATTACATGGCCCTATTTTTGTTGGGCATTCTTTTTATTTACCCACTGATAGTTACATTTACCAATTCTTTTATGAGTGAAAAAGAAATAATGCTTCATTATTCCACTCAATTATCACTTTTTGATGTATTAGAAGGTATTAAGGATGCTTTTGTGGACATGAAACTGATTCCTGATCAAGTTTCTGGGGAGCAATATGAAGAAGTTTTAATTGCTCAGCCTTCTTTTTTGGTTTTATTGACAAATTCAATGAAAATAACTTTTCCTGTTGTGATTGGAAATGTTCTCGTCTCTTTATTATCTGCCTATGGCTTTACTTTATGGCAATGGAAGTACAAAGAAGCCTTATTTCGGCTGTATGTCATTGTAATGTTGATGCCTTTGCAGGCAGTCATAGTTCCGAACTATATTATTGCAGATACTCTTCAAATTAAGGACAGTAATCTTGCAATCATATTACCAGGTATTTTTGCTCCGTTTGGAACGTTTTTACTACGGCAAAACATGAAGGCAATGTCCAAAGAATATTTCGAGGCAGCATCAGTAGATGGAGCAAGTATAGGTTATATCTTTCTTTATATTGTTGTTCCTCAAATGAAATCAGGAATTTCTGCTCTTTCCATATTAGTTTTTATAGAATATTGGAATTTGGTAGAGCAAGCCGTAATTTTTATAAAAGAATATTATCGAGAACCTTTATCCGTTTACTTATCACGAATCGCCGAAGGTAAAGTCGGATTAATTTTTGCAGCCTCATGTGTTTATATGTTTGTGCCTATTTGGTTTTTAATACTAGGACAAAAAGATTTAGAAAAAGGAATTGAATTATCTGGCATAAAGTAAAGGAGTCATATGAATGAATCAAAGTAAAAAAATAAATATTAAATCAATCAGTCTTTCATTTATGTTTTTTTTATTGCTTTCCATCTTTTTCTCAAAGACGATTTATACACATGATTTGCCTAAAGTAACTGCTGTTTTACCGCGAAACGGTAAATTAGAGAAGATCGAGAAAGCTTCAGGGATTTCCAATTGGGCAAACATAGGAGAAATTTATGTGGAAGTAAGCGGAAAAGTAGAGGAAATATTAGTGGAAGAAGGTGAAAATGTTTCAAAAGGGCAGGCGCTTTTCCATCTTAGTTTTGATAAAGAAGAAGTGCATAAAAAATTAAGTGAACTTGAGATCAGCAAAAAGAAAATTCATATTGATATCGAAAAAATCAATCAGAATATAAAGCAAATCCAAGAAAAAATAGATGGTTTAAAAAGTGAAGTATTTAACCAAGAAAAAGCAGAAATCAAAAAAGAAGAAGAAAACCTGCAAAAACTTAAGATTTTATATCAAGCTGGAGCAATCTCACAAGAAGAATTAAGTAACATCCAATATAATTTACAAAAATTATATAATACTTTAGCTGCAAAGAAAGAAGAACATTCTAAACAATTAAAAGCATATCAAGCTGAATTGAAATCATTTAATCAGGATATAAAATCAAAAGAACTGGATTTGAAAGATCTTTCAATACAGGAACAAACATATCTTGATATTCTATCAAAATATGAAGAAAATAAGACTATTTATGCTCCCCAGGATGCTACTATTATATCTATTCCCATCAAATCAGGACAGAAAATCAATGAGAATCAGCTTATGATGAGTTTTGGTGTAGGGACTGAATATGAGATAAAATGTAATGTTTCTCTTAGCAATAACTTTATTACAGTTGGAGATATTTGCGAGCTTTCAAACGCCTCGTATAGAGTAGAAGGAACTGTTAAAAAGATTACCCCTATCGAAAATATGAAACAAATTACAATCAATTTTCAATCAAAGGAGAATGTCATGGGAGAAACTTTTGACGTGTTATTTCAAAAAGAAAGTGAAAAGTCATATATTCTTGTCCCCAATGGTGCAATTCATCAGGATCACGAGGGGTATTACCTTTATCAAATTAAACAACGAGATGGAATTATGGGCAAAGAATATTATGTTGAAAAATCTAAAGTCTACATAGGAGACTCAGATGATACCAATACGGTTATTGTTAAAGGAGTAAATTATTTTGATCCCATTGCTTACTTAAGTGACAAGCCCATTTCGGAAGGTGTAACAGTAAAAGTAGAAAATGAGGAGGATTTTCTTGCAAATTAAATATATGCTATTCATATTAACATTGACATTACTAGTCCCATTGATCTTTATCGGATTTTTTCAAGATTATGAGCAATACAACGATATAGTATTGATTATTCCAAATTCAAATTACACAGTAGATGTTCCAATCGAAAAAATAGAGAAAGTCAATGAAGAAAAATTCTTAACGACATATTTAGTAGAGCAAGAGAAAAAGATACGGGCAATTCATGAACATCATCTTGTCAGTATAAAAGGAACCAATTATGCATATCCATTTGTATTAAATTATAATATTGTCAATGGAGGTTTTTTTCCAAAATCCTCTCAGGTGCAGGAAAGCAAAGTTGCTGTGCTCAATGAGAATGCAGCTTTTAATATCTTTGGTGGTAACGACTGTATTGGAAATGAAATCATCATAGATCGCTTCATTTATAGAGTTATAGGAGTTATAAATGATAAAGATAAAAAAAATAAGAATATTTATATACCCATTACGCTATTGAATCAGTCACCTAAAGTATTCGTTGCACTATTAGATAGAGACATTTCAGAGGGATATATAAAAGCCCAGTACAAAAATCTGGGAATAACAACGGACCATTACGATTTCATTAATCTAAATTCATTAACTCTAATGATCAAAGAAAAAGCGATTGCTTCATGTGCATTCATGTTAATAATCCTGTTATTACTGCAAATAAAATGGGTTATACATAGGCTTACAAATCAATATATGATTTTTCGTCGGTTGTTGATCAAAAACTACTTAAGAGAACTTTTTAGAAAAGAAGCAAAAATTTTCGGCGTGTTGATTGGGCATTTCGGATTGATTGTTGCATTAATATACTTTATAGTTTTATTGGTAATGTATACTTTTGAAATGTTTTTGAAGTGGAAAGATTTATCTGCCTTTTTCATAATTAATTGCTCTGGCAGTCATAGTATGAATATTTTTACCTCAATAGAGAAGTCATTGATATATTCCAACATACTATTTATTTTATTGTTGATTTTATTTTTTACTTTAATATATTCTTTTATACTGTATAAAGATCAATAATTTATGATTTTCCATATTTAAAGAAAATTAAATATTGAAAATCTACATTCGTAATGGTATAATATTACATAATTAAATATGTTTTTTGTTAAAGGGGAGTAACTGCCTGATACAGGAGATAAAGTCAACAATCGGTATATTTTGCCTGGCTTTATCCTTTGATATGTCAAAGCTGTAAGACCTTTAGCGAAATTTTATTTTTATAGTAAAATTCGCTGAAGGTCTTTTTTATTTGGTTTTCAGGTTCTCCCTTAAAAAGTGAAGGAGGTATTTAACGATGTGGTTTTCAAAAACCCAGAAAGAAGTACTGGAAGAACTTAATGTCAATCCAGCTGTTGGCCTTACCAGTAAAGAGGCTGAGACGAGGCTTGAAAGATATGGGCCCAATAAGCTTAAAGGAAAACCAAAGAAAAGTTTGGTTTCACTGTTTTTTGCCCAGCTTAATGATATGCTGATCTACGTTCTTTTAAGCGCAGCTGCAATAACAATGATCATAGGTGAATTTGTAGATGCAATCATCATACTTTTAGTTGTGATTCTTAATGCGTTAATAGGAGTGGTCCAGGAATATAAAGCTGAAAAAGCAATTGAAGCACTTCAAAAGATGACTACACCCAAGTCTCTTGTTAGAAGGGATGGAGAAATTAAAGAAATCAGTTCTGAGCAAATTGTACCTGGTGATATCGTAATTATTGATGCAGGAAGATTCATCCCGGCAGACCTTAGATTAATAGAAAGCGTGAATCTTCAAATCGAAGAATCTGCATTAACTGGCGAATCAGTACCTACAGACAAAGATGCAAATGCTCTTTACAAAGATCCCAAAACACCTATAGGAGACCAATCCAATATGGCATTTATGTCCACCCTTGCTACTTATGGAAGAGGAGAGGGTGTTGTGGTTGGAACTGCTATGAATACTGAAATTGGTAAAATAGCAAAAATACTGGATGAAGATACGGAGCAAATGACGCCTCTACAAAAGCGATTAGAGGAGCTTGGAAAAACTCTTGGTTTTATCGCTATTGGAATATGTATACTTATATTTGCTATTTCACTGTTTCAAAAAAGAGATTTGTTTGAAATGTTTTTAACCGCAATCAGTCTGGCAGTGGCAGCTATTCCTGAGGGGCTTGCCGCTATTGTTGCTATTGTGCTGGCACTTGGTGTAACAAAAATGTCTAAAATCAATGCTATAGTCAAAAAACTGCCGGCAGTTGAGACTTTAGGGGCCGTAAATATCATATGTTCTGATAAGACTGGTACTCTTACACAAAATAAAATGACAGTAGTAAAATACTATACATTCAGCAACCTAAAAGAGGTTTCGTCTACAGAAACCAGTATTGTTGCCTCCAAAGATGAAACAGAACTCATTAAAACCTTAGTTTTGTGTTCTGATGCAACATATGAAAACGGTGAAGGTACAGGAGACCCCACAGAGATTGCATTAATCGGTTTTGGAAATAAATATAATCTTATAAAAGGAGAATTAAATTCAAAAAACAAAAGAGTAGCAGAAAATCCCTTTGATTCTGACAGAAAACTCATGTCAACTTTAAATGAAGAAGGAAATGGTTACAGGGTTCATACAAAGGGAGCAATAGACAATATATTAAAAATTTCTTCTCATGCCCTTATAAACGGAAAAATCGTACCATTAACAGAGGAAGTAAGATTTGCCTATTTAAAAGCTGCAGAAGAAATGTCTAATAATGCTTTAAGAGTCCTGGGGGCAGCTTTTAAAGATACTGATAAGATACTGGCTCCTGGAGAAATGGAAAAAGATTTAACAGTTATCGGTATTGTAGGAATGATCGATCCTCCAAGATTTGAAGTCAAGGATTCTATAAGAGAAGCCAAAAGGGCAGGTATTACCCCGGTAATGATTACAGGAGACCACCAAAATACTGCTGTTGCCATTGCTAAAGAACTTGAAATAGCAGAGTCTATAGAACAGAGTATTACCGGGTCAGAAATAGATGAAATGTCAGATGAGGAGTTTGCTGAGAAGATCAATAACTATAAGGTTTTTGCCAGGGTTTCACCCGAACATAAAGTTAAAATTGTTAAAGCCTTTAAATCCCAGGGAAATATCGTGTCCATGACCGGAGACGGTGTCAATGATGCACCCTCCTTAAAAAATGCAGATATAGGCGTTGCTATGGGAATAACCGGAACTGACGTTTCAAAAGGTGCCAGCGATATGATTTTGACCGATGATAATTTTACAACCATCGTTCATGCCATCGAAGAAGGAAGAAATATTTACAACAACATAAAAAAATCTGTTATCTTCTTATTATCCTGTAATTTGGGAGAAGTCCTTACAGTATTTGCTTCAATCCTGTTCTTCTGGCCAGTACCATTGCTCCCAACCCAAATATTATGGATCAATCTCATAACCGATTCATTACCAGCTATAGCCCTTGGAATTGATCCAGGTGACAAAGACGTTATGAAAAAGAAACCAAGAAATCCTAAGGAAAGCTTTTTTGCGCAAGGAGCAGGAATAAGAGCAATTATAGGGGGAACCTTAATTGGTTTGCTCACTTTAGCAGCTTTCTATTTTGGGTTAAGTGAATATGGATATACTTTGGGTTCTACCCATATACCTGAAGATGTTCTGACCTATGCAAGAACAATGTCCTTTGTTGTACTGGCAGGATCACAGTTGTTCTATTCATTGTCCATACGACACTCTACAAAATCAATCCTCCAGATAGGCTTATTGAGCAATATGTATTTAATAGGGGCAATCATAGTAGGTTTCATTCTGCAATTTGGAGTGATTTCAATTCCTGTTTTGGCAAAAGCATTTAATGTTCACAATTTAAGTCTAGGTGATTGGGGATTGGTAATGGTCTTTGCTTTAATTCCTTTAATCGTAAATGAAATCATAAAGAGCTTTATGAGATTAAAGGAAAACGAAGAATAACCTATTGCTTAAGTAAGATATATAAATTTAAAAGGAACCTGAACCCTTAATTATTATTTGGGGGTTAAGATTCCTTTTTATTTTAATCCTTATTTCTTTTTAGATTTTCCAAGATAAGCCGCTTTGACATTTTCATCATTTAATAATTCTGTTCCTGTTCCTTCCATAGTTATGTGCCCAGTTTCACAAACATATCCACGGTGGGCGATCCTTAAAGCGAGATTTGCATTTTGCTCAACGAGTAAAATTGTCATTCCTTCTTCTTTATTAATATTTGTGATGATTTTCATTATATCGTTTACAACAATCGGAGCAAGTCCTAAAGAAGGTTCATCCATCATAATTAATTTTGGTTTGCTCATAAGGGCACGACCCAATGCTAACATCTGTTGTTCCCCACCAGATAAGGTTCCGGCCAGCTGCCATGAACGTTCTTGAAGTCTTGGGAAGAGTTTATATACTCTGTTTATATCTTCTTGAAGATTATCTTTTCGTAAATAGGCACCAATTTTAAGATTTTCCAATACGGTAAGATCAGGAAACACACGACGACCTTCTGGCACTAAGGTAATCCCTGTTTCAACAATAGAATTAGTAGCAATTCCTGTTATATCTTCACCACGATATGAAATTTTTCCGCTTTCAGGCTTAACAAGTCCTGCAATCGTTCGTAATATGGTACTCTTACCAGCACCATTGGCCCCGATTAAAGTAACAATTTCACCCTCTGGAACCGTTAAGCTGATTCCTTTTACTGCTTTAATACCACCATAGGAGACACTTAGATTTTCTATTGTTAATAAATTATTCTTCGTCATCATCTGGTACCCCCAAATACGCTTCTATAACTTGCTGATTATTTTGAATTTCCTCCGGAACTCCTGAAGCAATTAATTTTCCAAAGTCTAATACATAGATACGATCAGAAATCTCCATAACCAAATCCATATGGTGCTCAATCATAAAAATGGTTAAATTGAACTTTGAACGTATATCATGAATAAATTCAGTTAATTCTTGGGTTTCCTGAGGATTCATACCTGCCGCTGGTTCGTCTAATAACAGTAATTCCGGCTCTGTAGCAAGGGCACGGGCAATTTCCAGATGTCGTTGCTGACCATAAGGCAGAGAGCTGGCGATTTCATCTTTTACATCCATCAAACCTAAAATATCTAAAAGTTCTAAGGCTTCTTTCTGCATTTTTTGTTCTTCTTTATAATTTAAACAAAGAGTGGCAGAAAGCCAATTTGCTTTAGAACGCATATGTTTTGCAATAAGTACATTTTCAAAAGCAGTTAAGTCTTTAAAAAGTCGAATATTTTGGAATGTACGTGCTACATTAAGTTTTGTAATCTGATCCGGAGTCTTTTTGACTGTGGTTGTATATTTCCCATAATTTTGCCCTGCATAAATTTTTTTCATGGGTCCTTTGGGATAATTGCAAGCAATCATTTTATCTTTAAAATATACAGCGCCATTGGTAGGAGCATAAACACCTGTAATAACGTTAAAAGCAGTTGTCTTCCCGGCACCGTTAGGACCTATTAATGAAACTATTTCATTTTCATTGACTTCTAATGAAAGATTATCTACAGCCACTACGCCGCCAAACTGCATTGTGATATCTTCTAGTCTTAAAATATTTTTAGGCAATTTTTGAACCCCCTTTACTAGAGGACTTCGATCTTAGCTTATTGATGCTTTTTGCAAATCGATCCCATGAAAATTCATTTCTTCCCATAAGCCCTCTCTGATAGAAGAGTACAACTAAAAGCAATACTACTGAGAAAATAACCATACGGAATCCTGTTCTGAAAAGAGGTACTTGGAAATTTCCAATATATAAAGGATTATCAAAGAAACGAAGCCACCATTCTTTACACACAGTTACCAGAATGGAAGAGAGTATACTTCCTGTAACACTGCCAATTCCACCGATAACAACAATCAGTAAAATATCATAGGTTAAAGATACTGTAAAGGTTTTTGCATCAATTGAACGCATAAACATAGCAAGCATTCCTCCGCTGACAGCAGCAAAGAAAGAACCAATAATAAAGGACATGGATTTATGCTTAAAAAGGTTAATACCCATAGCTTCTGCGGCAATTTCATCTTCTCGTATTGCTTTAAAAGCTCGCCCGTAGGTACTGCGTATTAAAAGAATCATGAATGCAATACACACTGCAGCAATTAGAAATACTTGGATCAATGAAGAAAACCCTTGTATTTTCTTAAGACCATAGGAGCCATTGGTAATAGTATCCATTTGTGGACTTGAAATAATTGCTCTTATGATTTCAGAAAAGCCCAAGGTTGCAATTGCCAGATAATCGCTTTTTAGTCTTAATACTGGAATTCCGATTAATGCTGCAAATAAAGCAGCTACTAGTCCTCCTGCTATTAAAGCTATATAAGGAAGCATAGCCTGGAACCAAGAAGGAGTAGTTTCCAACCAGCTTTTTAATGCAAGGATAGATGGTGAAACACCGCTCATATAATACACTTCTTCGATACTATTCATAGGAATGAGGAAAATAGCAGTAACATAGGCCCCTATTGCCATAAAACCGGCTTGCCCTAAAGAAAAAAGACCTGTAAATCCTGTAACAAGATTCATAGAAACTGCAACTACCGCCAAAATGATACCTTTTGTCAGTACTGTATAAGCCATCCCATATTTAGCTTTGTTGCTTTCAAGTAAGAAAAGAAAAGCAAGAGTAATAACAGCAAGAATTAACGAATAGATTACTTTTTTTGATGTCTTCATACGAGCCCCTTCCTATACCTTATCGATAATTTTTTCGCCGAACAATCCTGTCGGACGGAACAATAAGATAATGATTAATAATGTAAAAGTGAATGCATCGCTAAATGTGGAATATCCCATTGCTACCAAAATAGTCTCACATAATCCGATCACAAAACCACCAACCATAGCACCGGGAATACTGCCAATTCCACCGAGAACTGCAGCAACAAAGCATTTTAATCCAGGAAGCATTCCACTAAAAGGAGTTACGGACATTCGATCTGTAAAATAAAGGATGGCGCCAACCGCTGCTAGGAAAGAACCGATTGCAAATGTTGCGCTAATAACATTATTGATCTTAATTCCCATGAGCTGTGCTGTTTCAAAATCCTTCGATACTGCACGCATTGCCATACCTATTTTTGTATTATTAATTAAAAACATAAGACCTAGAACCAAAATAATGGTCAATACTGGCGTGATAAAAGTTACTAAAGAGGAAGATACATTTCCTATTTGGAAAATTTTCTTAAGGAACGGTATCTCCGGAAATGCACGGGGAAGTGCGGTAAATAAATATGTTGCCAGGTTCTGAAGCAAATAGGATATAGCAATTGCCGAAATCATAATTGACATACGAGGTGCAGAGCGAAGGGGTTTGTAAGCTACACGCTCAATTAATACACCTAAAACAATGGTTAAAATACATACCAATGGAATTGCAATTGGCCATGGAAGACTTACCATTGCAAAAATCATAAAATAACCTGCCATCATAAAAATATCTCCATGGGCGAAGTTGATTAATCTTAGAATGCCATATACCATCGTATAGCCTATGGCAATCAATGCATACGCACCACCCAAAGATATACCTGTTAATAGATGCTGAAATATAGTTGATAGACTCATGTGCTGCCCTCCAAAACATTTTAATATTTACTTGATGAGTAAATAATTTCCTATATATCACTAAAAGTAACATAGGCTACCGCAAAAAAGTTTGCAGGCAGCCTTTAAAATCAATTATTGCACTGTTACGGTCTTTAAGAATTCAAATGCACCATTCTTAATTACTTTAATAAATGCCATGTCTTTTTTAGCATCCCCATTTTCATCGAAGGAAATGTGACCAGTAACACCATCAATTTCAACTTTAGCCAAAGCATCGCGAATAGCAACGGAATCTGTAGATTGTGCTTGCTTGATAGCTTCAAGTGCAACTAAGTAAGCGTCATAGCCTAAAGCAGATACTGCTGGGATGATCTCGGACTGATTGTTTTCTTTTAAGTATTCTTTAAAACCTTTCACAAAAGAAGCGGCCTCTTCAGTAGCAGGATCTGCTTCATCATAGAAAGTCGAAAGAACTACACCCTCTGCATGTTCTCCTGCATTTTCAATAATGGAAGAGTTTTCCCATGTGTCACCAGCCATAATTTTTGCTGTGATTCCAAGTTCGCGTGCTTGCTTGATAATTAATGGAGCAGTAGCAATTGAAGAAGGAGCAAAAATAACGTCAGGATTTGCTGCCTTTACGTTTGTTAAAATTGCCTTAAAGTCTGTTTGGTTTGTTTGGAATTGTTCTTCGCTCACGATAGCATTTTCACCGGCAAGAGATTTGAAAGCATCTACGAAATAACTTCCAAGACCGGATGAATAGTCATCCCCGAGCTGTGTAATAACTGCTGCTGTTTTAGCACCTTCCTGATATGCATAGTTAGCCATTACAGTGCCTTGGAATGGATCTAAGAAACATACACGGAAATAGTAATCATTTCCTAAAGTTACCTGAGGATTCGTACAAGAAGCTCCAATTGCAGGGATTTGTGCATCTGCAAAGAAATCACCTGCTGCAATGGAAACACCGGAACCATAGGAGCCTAAAACAACTTTAACACCAGAAGCAATTAAGCTTTGTGCCGCACTAACAGCCTCTGTTTTATCACTTTTATTGTCTACCTCCACTAATTCAATCTTATAGGTTTCACCATTAATATCAACAGTGGGGTAAACCTTATTTGCATAGCGAATACCTAGAACTTCCTGAAAGCCACCTCCTCCATTTTCGCCAGTAAGGGGTTCAAATACTCCTACTTTAATTACTTTGTCGCCGTTGGCGCTTCCTCCGTTTTCACCAGCAGGAGTGCTGCTACAGCCGGTAAATAAACCTGCAAACAAGGAGAAGCTAAGGCTTAGTGCTAATAATTTGCGTTTCATCATAAATCATTTCTCCTTTCATAATCTCTTTCAACGTCTTTGTAGTGAAGACATTTGTTTTTTATAAATATTATATTTTAGTAGTATAACACTATAGCAATGTGAATTCAAGAGAAAGAATAAATTTTTCACGATTTTTTATTTCTTTTAATAAAAGATTGTAAATTATCTGGAAAATCAATTGTTATAAATGATTGATGGAAAAAAATATTTCTGTATTAAACTAATTATTTTAAATAATTATATGATAACTCTGATTTGAAATTTCAATACAGTAAAAATTCAAAAAAATAGAAAAGGTGATCGTTATTAATTCAGGTTCAGTAAATTATTGAATATTTAAATGGTTAATAAGTTTGAGCTTTTTACTTAAGAATTAAATACGATAATTTATTGCATTTTTATCCAATTAATGCTATTTTATATATTATATATTAATGAAAATAAGCAAGTATTGTATTTATATCAAAATCATGCAAATATATTTGTCATAGGAGGTAAAAAAATGATTATAGATACTAATTTGGATGATTTCAAATTAAGACTTGCAGAGAGAAAAGATGTACCTTTAATTTTAGAATTTATAAAGGAATTAGCAGATTATGAAAAAATGTTAGATGAAGTTGTGGCGACAGAAGAAATTTTGACAGAATCTCTGTTTGAAAAAAAGGCCGCTGAAGTTGTGATCGGTGAATATCAAAATAAACCAGTTGCCTTTGCATTATTCTTCCACAATTTCTCTACTTTTTTAGGAAGACCAGGGATTTATCTTGAAGATTTATATGTTAAACCTGAGATGAGGGGAAAGGGTATAGGAAAAATGATGCTTTCTTTTCTTGCTCATTTGTGTGTTGAAAGAAAATGTGGAAGATTGGAATGGTGGTGCTTAGACTGGAATGAGCCATCCATACAATTTTATAAGAAAATGGGTGCAGTTCCCATGGACGAATGGACAGTATACAGAGTTACTGGGGATGCTTTGGATCAATTGGCTGCAGAATTTAACAGATAAAATTAAACTAAATATTAGAAAATAGAATCCGCTAAAATCGCGGATTTTTTTAGTTTCATTTCAAATTTATAATAATTTTTGTAGCCATATCGAAGAATACATGACATCAGTTTCAAAAAGAAGCAAAAAATAGGTATGTTATTACTCGTAATACTATTCGCGAAACACAACTTTAACGAATAGTAATAGCTAAAAAAAAGAAAAGTAGAAAAATTTATCTGAAAACACTTAATCCTTGTTGATCTAACTCTTTTACTTTCTTTATAATGCTATTTAATATCTCAATAATTTCACCGGACATTTGCTCAGCTTTTCTCAAAGTGTTCACACATGCATTTTGATTTTTTTCTTCAATGGCATCCATAATATCCAGAGCCAGTTTATGCAAATTATTGTGAACGGCATCAATTTTTTCCCAATCTTCTTTAAGTGTCGGATGTTCGATTTTGGTAGAATGATAAAAATGACCGAATTTGCATTTGCGTCCACTTGTCTGTATTGGCATTAATTGTTGATCCTCAACCATCTGCTTTAATGTATCTACCCATTTGATATGAGCATCTATTGCTTCCTCAATTTTTGCTATAAAGTCTTCATTTGACAGTGGATGGGCGCCTTCATTTACCGCTTCCATTAATTGTTTAACTATTTCAGAAACGTTGTCATCAACTTTTCCAATATAGTTGGCATAATTATGAGCTTTGTCTGAGTCTTCTGCAACTTTTTTTGCCATATGGCTGATATTTTCTGATTCTGTTGCAACAACTGTCATTGCCGTAGAAATTTCTTGTGAAGAAGCATTGATTTGCTGCATCATGCTGGCCAGTTCCGAGATGGTTTTTACAGTCATTTCAAGATGATTTACACTTTCTTTAAATGAATGATTTACTACTTCGAGTTTTTGTGACATGTCAGACATAGAGGAAATGGTATGATTCACACTTTCCATCCCTTCATTCGTTGCAGTTCTTATATTTCCAGTAAACATTTGCATTTCTTCTAATTTGGTTTTAGTATCTGATGCCAACTTTCGAATTTCTTCTGCAACTACAGAAAATCCTCTTCCATGTTCCCCGGCTCTTGCTGCTTCAATGCTGGCATTAAGCGCTAATAAATTAGTCTGTTCAGCAATAGAACCAACACCTGAAACAATATTATCCATTTTAGTAGAGATTTCTTCCAATAACCCTATCTTTTGAGACATAATTTCCGAATTCTTTAATACAATAGTTTTAATTTGATTGATTTCTTCTAATAAATGCAGTGTATTTTTATTGTCATCCATTAGATTTTCAGATTTAATGGACAAATCCTCTAAAATACTTGCATGATTTGTAATTGCATGGGTAACTTCATTCATGCTTGCCGTTGTTTGCTCAACAACCGCCATATTGGATTCACTGGAATGGGCTAATTCATTGGCGAATTTATTTAATTCCTTTGAAATAAAGGATAGATTAATATCAAAATTACTTAAAGCAGCCGATTCATTGAGCAATTTAAGGAGAAGATCTTTATTGGACATGCTCATGTTTAATAGTTTTTCAAAAAGCTCCAGAATAAATATATGGGGACCGTGAGTAACATTGGGACTAGGTACATTATTTCCTTTTAATTTTTCCTGAACATAATTTGTGACTGAATGAACTTCGTGACATTTTCTTTCTTTTTTAAACATATGTTTCCCCCTTAAAAATTCATTAATACAACTAATAGACATTATGTTACAATTATATATTATAACATTAGTTTAATGAAGATATAAATATTATTTTTTAAATAAATTAATATTTAAACTTATTAACTTATTTTTGAAAGTTTTATCAAAAAAGCCAAGGGATGATCCTTGGCCTTTGACTTGAAAGTGCTATAATAATTTTTCAATATGAGTTTCTAGGTCTTCAGGTGATACGGTAGGAGCGAATCTTCCTACTACCTTCCCATCTCTGTCGATAAAAAATTTAGTAAAATTCCATTGAATTTCATTTTCTTCCACTGAAAATTTTCCCTTCAGTTTTTGGCGTAATCCCTCCATCTGGCCATTATCTATATCCTTCGGTGCTTCTTGTTTTAAAAACTTGTAAAGTGGATCAGCATTTTCTCCATTAACTTCTATTTTGGCAAAAGTTTCAAAACTGGTGTTATAATTGGTTTTGCAAAAATTAACGATCTCTTCATTGGTCCCTGGAGCCTGATTAAGAAACTGGTTGCAGGGAAAATCTAAAATTTCAAAGCCTCTGTCTTTATACTTTTTATAAAGTTTCTCTAAGCCTTCATATTGGGGTGTAAAGCCACATCCTGTAGCAGTATTCACAATCAGCAGTACTTTCCCTTCATACACTCTTAACGAAACTTCTTTTCCATCTGCTTTTTTTACAGTATAGTCATATATTTTCATAAACATCCTCCTTATTTCTTAATTACTCCGCTCCATATTATCATTCCCTTAGGAGGATATTATTATAGCTGCATTTAATTTAAAAAGGGAACACCTTGGTTTTGTTCCCTTTTTAAATGTTTGTACTATGAAATTAGTCTGATCATTGAATTGGTCCGTTGTTTTTAATTGTATTTAATGCTTCCTTCAAATATCGTTTTTTATTGCTTTGACCGGCACGAATTTCTTTTAATTGACTAGGCGTTAATTCATCTGCTGATTCTTCTAGCAGAGCTTCGTTTTTTGCAATGTTCTCCATAGTCCTTGCCATCTTTTTAATGCCCTGTCGTCGCTCTTTATTTCCATCGTTTCTCGACATTTTTTCACCTCCATAAAGTTACTATGACTTTTTATGAAGAGAAATATGTGAGTATTTTTTGACATTAAAGCAATATCATATTATCCAGCATTAACCACACGAATTAAAAATATCTTAAAGAATTATTATTTGCTTTAAAATTTTAAGTTATTTTTGATTTTAAAAAGAAAGCATGAATTTAATTACCAGGCAGTAATTTGTCAAAGATTTGATGATATAGACGTTATTAATTTTTTAAATTAAATATATAACGATAAACATTAAATAATTATTGACATAAATTAAACTTGATTGTATAATTGAGTTATAAATTTAATAGAAAATATTGGAGGTAGATGAAAATGAACGTGCCATACTTACTGAAGTATCATAAAACAGCAAAAGTCATGTCTAAAATTTTAAATGTATGCTATTGGATTTTCTTTAGTTTAACTGTATTCTCTTTCTTATTGTTTGTTGGATCTAAGTTTTTTCCAACTGGTTTTGCTCCAATAAGCCTTAATTCTAACGGTACGCTTAGTATCAGCCCTGATCAAATCATACAGTTTAGGATTCCTGCTAAAGATTTTGATGGGGTAGATTTAAATTCAATATTTTCATCCTTTCTTGTTGCAGTAAGTTTTGCTTTATTACTGATCACCAATATATTGAAACAACTCAAAGATATATTAAAAAATGTCGTAGATAATGCCCCTTTTCATGAAAAAAATGCTAAAAATATATTGCATATAGGCTATACCTTTATTGCAGGCTCTGTATGTGTTCCAGTATCAAAGGCCTACGTAATCAATAAAATCATACACGCTTTTGATTTAAATAATATGAAAGCTGTTTACACCGTTAATGTTGAACTGCTCTTCATAGGAATATTATTGATTCTGTTAAGTGCAATATTTCATTATGGAGCATATCTGCAACAGGAATATGACACGACACTTTAGAACAGGAGTGATAACTTGGCGATAATCATTCGATTAGACAGGATTTTGGCAGACCGAAAAATGCAACTAAATGAATTGGCTGAAAAAGTGGGCATATCGATCGTTAACCTTTCGAATTTAAAAACCGGAAAAGTGAAAGCAATAAGGTTTTCTACACTTAATGAAATATGCCGGGTACTTGAATGTCAGCCTGGGGACATTTTGGAATATGTATCTGATGATGAGTAATCGAAAACACCTCTTGTTAAAATGATTAGCAAGAGGTGTTTTAATATGAATATTAAAAAAACATCAAAAACAATATTAGATCAAAATATCGAATTGATGTTTGCGTTGGAATTTATAGCGGGTTATAATATAATCAAATATTTCAAGGAGGGGGATTTTATGAGTTGTAATCCAAAAGTAAATTGTACATGTACTTACACTTCATGCTCAAGACACGGAAAATGCTGTGAATGCATCGCTTACCATAAAAGAAATGGAGAAGTTCTCGGCTGTCTATTCTCAGAAGCCGGTGAAAGAACATATGACCGCTCTGTTGAAAATTTTTATAATGATTATAAAAACAGATAAAAGAAACCTTTCTTTTTCTTCATCTGTAGGTATTCTGAACCGATTGCCGGGTTTTGGATATGGAATATGTTCCTAAATTATTGAATGCTGTTTTTTTGAATATTTTATTATGATATTTGATAAGTAATTTTTAATTGTATAATTACTTTTTCTTAATTTACTTTCATTAACAAGTTCATTCCATGTGGCTATGTAATTTCCTTTTATAAAATCATATACATCTAATACGGTAAATTCATCTTTATTGATTTCTCTGATTATTTTTTCTATATTGCTATCATCCTTTAAGTCGATAGCCTTTCTTATATCCAGCAGATTTCCTTCTGATATTTTTTTGTCATATATCCAGTAATCAATTCTATCTACTGTATGACTATAATATTCATTTCTTTTTCTTAATAAATCCAGTACATTGTCATCTAAACTCATTATTGATTTTTCTATAGAGACTAAAGCAATAGGATACTTTTCTTTTTCTGCAATATACCTTTTGATTTCATCCCAGTTATGTTTATTTTTTCTTTCTTTAGTGCGAAAATTTGCCATAATCATTAAGCCAAATCTAATTCCATTAAAATCGTTGTTGCTATCCATATAACTAATAATAGAATCTATTTTATCTTTATATTTACTTACATTGGTTTCAACTTCCACCACTGCATATGGTTTTTCATTTTTACATAAAAGAATGTCAGCATTTCTTTGCCCTTCTCTGCCACTACCAATATTAGAAGCAGGTGCTCCGTCAAAGATAAAACAATTGTTACCTTTTGCAAGCCAACCATTTGAAATAAAGCCGATTATTGAGCTATGAGAATTTCCATACATTCTTGAAAGTACTTTCCAATTATATTGACTTAAAAAATTATAGATCTCATCAGTTAGCATATTATCACCTTTTGTATTTATCTATTTAAAAAATAGTACACTAGATGCAGAAATTATTTTAAGCAAAAACAAATATTCACAACTGTGTTTACCATAGAAATATTATGTTAATTATAATCCCTGTTTTGTTTAATAATTTCCCAATACTCCTCTTCTATTTCAATACTATCTACCAACACTTCCATAAATGTCCTTTCTTTAGCAATAGCTTTAATCTGTATAACTTTATACAGATCAGGATGTTCTTCTTTGAAGTATTTTTTAATGATGTCTATGGGGTCACTCATACTCGTTTTTTTCCTTCCATACTTTTCTTGATATGCCGCTTTGCAAATATTCTTTTTTCCATCCTTTGTTCTCAGATCATCTTCAAATTCAGATATTGGATGATAAGTTTTATGAAAACTACAATATTTCATATTTTCATTTGTTGAATTATCCATTTTATAATTCCTCCATATTTATTATGTATAAAATTAAATTTACTTTCTATGGGTTTTTTTGATGACTATTATATTTTGTGGGTTGGTTGTGTTGTGGGTTGTTTTATGGTTCTATTTTG